>DPSB01000185.1 GCA_003537495.1 Cytophagales bacterium
CGCAACCCTTGACTTAGCCCGTGTTTTTATAAGCACACAAGCCTTCAAGTTAAAGCTACTACTTTTTAAACATTTTCAAGTACGTGCAACAAGCTGCGAAAGCAAGGTTTTGGGAGTTTCGGCTACTAACAGGTCGGCTAAATTTTGTGCAGACAGAAATCCCTCGGTAACCATTACTTCCATCTGTTTTAAAAGTGTATCAAAGTAATGATTTGTATTAAGTATAGCAATCGGGGCTTTTACCAAACCTAATTGCCGCCACGTTAAAATTTCTGCTAGTTCATCCAACGTGCCCCAGCCACCGGGTAATGCCACAAAGGCATTGGCAAGATCGGCCATGCGCCTCTTACGTTCGTGCATACTGCCCACTACTTCCAGTTGAGTAAGGCCTTTATGGCCTACTTCTTTTTGCATTAAAAAATCAGGAATTACCCCAATTACTTTGCCACCGTCAGCCATTACAGCATCGGCCACAATGCCCATTAGCCCGATGTTGCCCCCTCCGTAAATTAATGTTGAGTGATGCTGAACCATCAGTTTGCCCAGTGTGCGGGCAGCTTCGGCATAAACAGGATTACGCCCCATGCCCGATCCGCAAAAGACACAGATATTCATAGGCATGCGCGAGAAGTGAAAAGATTAATGCTTAATGTCGTGCTCGTTATCACTCACTTTGCTGTTGGGAAACAGCCAGATGGATACAATAGCAAGAACAAACAGCGCAATTACAACTCCAAAAACTGCCATAATTAATTTCTTTAAGTGAACAAATTTAGGGCAAGGGTGCTGATTATTTGCAAAATCCGGGTTAAAAATTGTAAACTCGTGAACTTATTATACCTCAAATACTCACAGCTATTTTAAAACTGAAGGCAAAATGAAGAAGTTTCTTATCGTTCTGGGCGTAATAGTTGTGCTTGTATTAGGCGCATTGTTATACATGCGACTGGTTTATACCAAATCATTCAGCCCCGAGGATAAAAGCAGTTTTAGTAATGGCGATCTGCAAATTTCAGTTTTGTATAACAGACCTTTTAAAAAAGGTCGGGTAATTTTTGGCGAGTTGGTTCCTTACAACAAAGTATGGCGCACGGGTGCAAATGAAGCCACTGTTTTCGAAACGAATAAAGATTTGGTTTTTGGAGACAAAACTCTGAAAGCAGGTAAGTACACTTTGTTTACCATCCCCGAAGAACAAAGCTGGAACATTCTCTTTAACACCGAAACAGGCCAATGGGGTGTTGATTTTAATGGCGAGGCAAATCGCGATCCGGCTAAAGATGTTTTATCAGTGCAGGCATTATCGGTTCAGCAAGAAAAAGAATTTGAACAGTTTACCATTTCAATTGAACGCTGGGGCGAAGAGATGCAATTAATTTTTATGTGGGATAAAACCCTTGTTTCAGTACCGTTTAAATTAAAATAGACTCAGCGAGGTAGAAATTAGATTAAGGAACTTTAGCAATAGGGTGGTATTTTTGGAAATTGATAAGTAGTAATTAAAGCAGTGAGATGATACAGGTAATTCCTTCCATAGCAATACGAAAAGGGAAGGTGGTGAAAATGCGCAAAGGCGATCCCACCAGCGAAAAATCCTATGATGAAAATCCACTTGATCTTGCCAAACGTTTTGAAGATCATGGAATTGAAGTTGTTCATTTGGTTGATCTGGACGGAGCCGAACGCGGAAGCCCCAAGAACTATCATGTGTTGGAAGCTATGGCCGGCCACACCGATTTGAAGATTGATTTTACCGGAGGCATTTGTACCGATGGCGATATAGGCAAAGCCTTTGAATATGGAGCTGATTACATTACCGCATCCAGTATTGCCGTTACCAATCCACAGTTATTTGCTTCCTGGATTATTTCTTACGGTCGCGAAAAAATGACTTTGGGTGCGGACGTTACCGATATAGAATCTAAGAAAATTGCCTTTAGAGGTTGGCAGAAAAAAGCAGAGATAACGCTGTTCGATCAACTTCAGTTTTTTTACGATCGTGGGCTTAAATATGTAAAGTCAACCGACATTTCGCGCGATGGTGTATTGGAAGGGCCGGCCTTTTCTTTCTATGAAGAAGTAATCGCACACTTCCCCGATTTACAGGTATTAGCCAGCGGTGGCGTACGTGGTGTAGATGACATTAAGCGCCTGAACGACATAGGCATCTTTGCCGTAATTTTTGGTAAAGCCTATTACGAAGGCATTCTGAAATTGAAAGACCTGGAGCAGTTTCTGGTAAAAGCCAATAAATAAAAAAGCTGTTGCGGATTTCGCAACAGCTCTTACTTAACCTAAACAGTAACTATTACTCGATTATACTTATCGGGAATGTAATATCCAGATCACTTTCTCCGTCATCTACGGTTGATGTGGTTGATTTAATATCAGGCTGATGCTTCAAAATAACCCTGAAGGCTTTATCGCTGGTAATGGTTCCACTCGTCCACCATTTGGTGATTAGCCCGATAGGCAAACCATTTTCGTCTTCATCATCATAATTAACGGCTCCGCCCGGCAAAGTAAACAGGCCTTCCGACCAACTGAAGAACAACTGATGTTCTGCGCCTTCTTCTTCCACCTCAGTAGTTATGTTATACTCGGCTTCAGTAGGTTCAAAAAATTCATTAAACATCTCAATAGTTAGCGTGTAGCTGGTATTGGCTTTAAGTACTATCGCCCCAGCTTCAATGTCCTGCGGCCCATCCAGATCAGGATCATTCGCTTCTACTACAATTGGGGCTGCACCAGTTGAAGAAAATGTTAGAACCACTTTTGTAATCTCTTCTGGAATGTTTTCTGGCTCCGGATCTTTATCACACCCACTTAATAAAGCAACACCGCTCAACAAAGCGAAAAGGAAAACAATCTTAAACTGCGATCTCATAGTAATTTTGTTTATAATGCAACATGGTTGCAATAATAATACCTTCATCATCAAAATGCAACAACGTTACAACAACTAAAAGCTAAGATTTACAGCAACGGAAATATTACGCCCAATTTCGTTGGCAAAGTACCGCATGCGGTTAGTGTATTCGCGATAGCGGGTATTGGTAAGGTTATCAGCCGAAAGGCGGAAATCAAGTTTTGTGTTTTGAACTGGAATTGAATAACCCGTGCTTATTGATAAAAGTGCGTAGCCATCTGGAGCGGCCATAAAATCAAAATTGCGAGTGTCAGTTTCAAACAAATCAATGCCCTGCATTTTAGCTTCTACTATTTCCGTTGGATCAACTTTTCGCGGTGCCCGTTTTTGCTCAGCCACATATTTTAGTTTAGCCTGCGCAAAGAATGTTTTTTTGTTAACCTTGTTTTCGTAACGCAACGAAACATCATACCGGTTAGAAGGAATAAAAATCAGAAAATCGTTTTGCGTTACATCTTTTGCGCGCAGCAACGATGCGCCTGCACGAATTGAAAACTTTGGCGAGAGTTCATACTGCGTGCTTGCATCAACACCAATAAAGGAAGCATCGGTTTGTGTGTAGCGAAAATAAGGAAACGGACCGCGCCCGGTTTCCGTAATGCCACGTGGTTTTAGATAGATGTAATTAAAGATATAATTGATATAACCAGTAGCTTCGGCTTGCCATCTGCTTTTTTGATAGCGATAGGTGGTTACCCACTTCAAGGCATGTTCTGGATTAACATTGGAGTTTTCAATATCCTTAACCTGCGTGGTGATTTCATCTAAGAGTAACCCATATTCAATAGCCGCTGCACTTTGATGTGTGCCCAAGCTGTATAACTCAGCCACATTGGGCGGGCGCCAGGCACTACCCATGTTACCAATCAGTGTACGATGTTGTGATAATTTAAAAGACACTCCGGCTGTAGCGGTAACATTACCAAAACCAAATTGAGTTTTATACAACCTGTTTTGAAAGTTAAACCCAGCAATTTGATATAAACGGTAATCATATCGCAGACCCAAATCGTAATCAACCTTATTGCGCGAAATCTTTTCAATCCAGAATGCGCCAGCCGAATAGTTTCTGAAGTTGGGAATGAAGGGTAATGTTTGCGTTCCGTCTATTTTGTTATTGTCTTGTATCATACTGTTTATGCCGATGCACCGCGAGTGCTTGTCGGACAAAATAGTTTCGCGTTCGGCATCAAGTGTATGCGTGTAAAGCCTGAAGGCAAGGGCTGGCAATGTTGTGAACACATCTCCTCTGCGCACATCAAACTCCTTTCTATTGTTAATCTGTAAGCCATATTGCAGATTATATACATGTTGGTGGCTGCGAAGGTGTCCATTTACTTTTATGAGATCGTGCGTTACTTCTTGTCGCGGTTCACTAATCGTGTAAGTAAAGTCGCTGGTATTGGCTGGCACCTGGCGGTTTATTCTATTGGCTAAGTCATCTAAACTTGCACTTACTGAACCGCGCAAAATACCAATGGTTGTATTGAAGTGGCTGTAGAAAACTTCGAACCCCGATGTTTCGGTGTGGTGCCCAACGGAAGCCGAATAATTCAGTTCGCGAAAGCCGGTATTGGAGAGTACATAATCAGGAGTGTGTGAATCGCCAGAGCGCCTGCCAGTACCTTGTATGCGCCAGCCCCATCCTTTTGCATTTTTAATTCCCCCTTCCAATAATCCAGAAATAGTTCCGGCTCTTCCATTCGAGTTTCCAATCAGGTGAAGTTCGCCTCCTAATTTTTGATCGGCCGGAAGTTCAGCTGGAGTAACTACAATAACACCGCCCAAAGCATCGGTACCGTATTTAATTGCACCGGCATCTTTAATCACCGTAAGGTTGTTGGCAATAAACGGATCAATTTCAGGCGCATGCTCTGCCCCCCATTGTTGACCTTCCTGCCGGATGCCATTGTTTAAAATAAGAATACGTTGGCTATGCACACCGTGAATAACCGGTTTGAAAATAGCCGGTCCGGACTGAATGGAGTTTACACCGCTAATGTTTTGCAGCGTTTCGCCTAACGATTTACCACTTACTTCATCTAACTCGCGGGCGTTTAATGCAGCCGTATTATTACTTCTGGTAGCAACTTCCGCATGATCGGCCACAACAACCTCCTGAAGCACTTGTTCGGAAGGTTGAAGATTAATTGTTAGCTCAAGGTTGGAATCAATTGTAATTCGTTTCTCTACCGATTCGTAGCCCAGGTATTGAACCAAAACGAGGTAAGTTCCTTTACAAATTTTTTCAAACCGGAATGATCCTGTTTCATTGGTAGCCTCACCCAAACTAAGTTTTTTAATTTGAACCGAAGCTCCCGGCAATGCTGAGCCACTTTCATCTACTACCTTTCCTGAAACGATAAAGGTGCAATGCTGCCGCGCCAACACAAATTGGCAGGCAAACAACATAACCAGCAAGGCAAATAGCTTTTTCAAAATTGCAACAGGGTTGCAAATATAGGTGATAACCAATAAAGAACTTTTAAATTTTGATCAGCGGATTACTGACCAATTACGTCAGAGCTTTTGAATTTCTGAATGATGTGCAACAGGAAATTGAACGAGAGCGCATCATCTTCTGGCTTTGTAGCCACGCTCTTGGCGGTATCAGTTGCTTTAGCTTTAGGTTTGCTTGCGGCCGGTGTAATTGTGGGTTGATTGGTATTGGGGGCTTTACCTTCAGGGTCGTATATAAGTGGCTTGTCTTCGCGTGTAGAAGCCTCAACAAATGGAGGTACTAATTCCTCTGGCCCCTGTGTTCCCTCCTGTGCATGAGCTACTCCGGCTGTTAGCGCCAATACAAGGAATGATAAGAAGTATGAAAACTTTAATTTCATCTAATTATATCTTACAATCTCAATCAGTTATTTTGAAAGTTAGCTTTGCAAAGTAATAAAATTTTGAAAATGTCAACAGGGGCAGACTTTAATAAAATCGACATTCGGGCCGGTACCATTCTAAGGGCCGAAGCGTTTCCTGAGGCAAAAAAGCCCGCTTTTAAGCTCTGGATAGACCTTGGGGCCGAAATTGGTGTAAAACAATCGAGTGCGCAACTCACGGCTCTTTATTCGACAAATCAGCTTGTTGGCCGGCAGGTAATCTGCGTGGTAAACCTGCCACCCCGCCAGATTGCCAATTTTCTATCGGAAGTATTGGTTACAGGCTTCCCCGATGAGCAGCAAAATGTTGTTTTATGTGCAGTTGAAAGGCCTGTTCCTAACGGAGCCAAATTGTTTTAAACATGCTGTTCTCGGACTTATCAAAAATTTGTGGAGGTGTTACACTGGCAAGCTATCGCGATAAGCCGGTAACCGATCTTGTTACCGATAGCCGCAAAGTTGTGCTTGCTGATGGCGCAGTATTTTTTGCCATGAAAGGCGAGCGCCACGATGCACATAAGTTTTTAAAAGAATTGTATCAGCAAGGCATGCGGCAGTTTATAGTGGAGCAGGAACTTGATCTAACAAGTTTGCCCGAGGCGAATGTATTGCGAGTACCTTCAGCATTAAAAGCATTACAGGCCCTTGTAAAATTTCATCGTGTTCAATTCCAGATTCCGGTAGTAGGCATAACCGGCAGCAATGGTAAA
>DPSB01000420.1:0-3289 GCA_003537495.1 Cytophagales bacterium
GAAATTTTATGTTGCAGCGCAAGGTGCATTACGAACCTGTAATTCAAGCGCCAGATGGTTTGGTGAAGACAGAAATTCGCTTGCTGTTTATCTGGAACGAAAACGAAGCCCGACCCAAACTCATCACCAACCTGGCCCGCCTTAGCCGTGGTGAAATGATTGGTGTAAAATTTAATAAAGACAAAACCTGGGTAGGTGGTTCTGTTTGCTTTTTTGAGTAATGTCCAGTCATCACATTGTGCGCGAAAACCAGGAACCCGCGCTTGTCATTTTTGATGCGCACGCAATCCCCTTTGAAAAAGTACAAGAGCTATTGGAGTGGATGCCCATGATTGCTGTTTTGTACACGCAAGTAGAAATCGTATTGGGTTGGGGCATTAAAATAGATGTGGTGTTAGTGCCCGCAGGTGAAGAAACCAGTTGGACAGAACGAACAAAAGATCAGCAACCCATTGAAGTAATTTCCTTTCACATTAATGAAACTCCGTTCAGTAAAGCCATTGCACTTTTGTTATCCCGAAACATACCGGCCGTAAACTGGCTGGTAACAGAGTTGCAAACGCTTACTGGTTTAATTGATTTTATGGGCGATGCTGAGGTGTTTGTTGACAACAAACGCTGGAGCAGAGTGAAATCATGTCGATTTGAAAAGTGGTTGCCGGTTGGAACGGCACTTTATATTTTTCCCGAGTATGCTTGTTCTGAAATTTCTGATGGAAAGTTTATAGTGGAGCGTGATGGGGTAGTGGTGCTACAAGGTGAGCAAGTGTTTTGGGTAGGAGAGGAGATTGTATAAATATTATTTCAGAAATTTTAAATAATTCTCCCCCAAACCACTCTCTCCTTCCCATTCCAATCCTTCAATGTAATTACAGCTTCGAACCCATTTGCTTTCATAATCTCGCAAATCTCTTTTGCGTAATGCTCATTGATTTCAAACCATAATGAGCCACCTGGATTTAAAGCCTGGTGTGCACGTTGGGCAATAACTTTGTAAAACAGAAGTGCATTTTCTCCAGGTGCAAACAACGCGGTGTGCGGTTCGTAGTTCAGCACATTAGGTTTCATGTTTTGTTTTTCCTGTTGCGAGATATAAGGCGGATTGCTTACAATCAGGTCAAATTTTTGGGTGATGGGTTCTTTTAAAATATCCTGCAGATTAAATGTAACAGTAGCATTTAAACGAGTTGCATTTTCCTGAGCTATTTTGAGCGCATTTAAACTCACATCAATAGCATGTACAACGGAAGGTATTTCAAGCGCCAGTGAAATAGCAATACAACCACTTCCAGTGCCAACATCTAAAATGGCAGGTTGATTGATTGATTTTGTGTGCCTGATAATTTCGTGTACTAACAATTCTGTTTCGGGTCGTGGGATCAATACATCGGGTGTAACCCGAAAGCTTCTTCCAAAAAAATCAGTCTCACCTAAAATGTACTGAATGGGTTCGTGGGTGTTAATTCGGTTAATGTAAGCATCAACCTCAGTTTGGTTAACCGTAACTTGTTTCTGCGTTAGAATATGCGTTCGGGTGAGGTTCCATTTTTTATCCAGTAACAGGTAAGCAATGCTTTCTATTTCTGCTTTGTCTTCGGGCAGATTAATACGATTTACTACTTCGCTGAAAAGTTCTTTGGAATTGGTCATACCGAAATTGATCTTTGCTAAGGTAACAATTTCTGCATGCTGCAAGATGAACACTATATGCTCCGTTGTCTGGAACTTGCCAAAATGGGTGTGGGTTCGGTTAGCCCGAATCCGCTTGTAGGTTGCGTAATTGTAAAAGATGGTAAAATTATTGGTGAAGGCTGGCATCAACAATATGGTGGCCCACATGCTGAAGTAAACGCAGTTAAGAGTGTAGCTGATAAGAGTCAATTAGCAGGCAGTACGGTTTATGTTAACCTGGAACCATGTTCGCATTTTGGTAAAACTCCACCCTGTGCTGATTTGTTAATTTCACATAAGGTCGGCAAAGTTGTAATTGCCAATACCGACACCAATGCCTTGGTTGGTGGTAATGGAATAGCTAAACTAAAAGCAGCCGGTATCCAAGTAGTACAAGGCATACTAGAGCAGCAAGGCCGCGAACTCAACAAACGGTTCTTCACACGGCATGAAAAACAGCGGCCATATATAATTCTTAAATGGGCCCAGACCTTAGATGGATTTATTGCACGATCTAATTACGAATCGAAGTGGATTAGTAATGAACTTTCGCGTCAAGTGGTTCACAAGTGGCGAAGCGAAGAAGATGCAGTGTTGGTTGGGACTAAAACCGCAGCCCACGATAACCCAGTATTAACTGTACGCGATTGGTCCGGACGCAATCCTGTAAGGATTGTGATTGATCGCTTCTTGCGATTGCCGGATAAGCTTTCGCTTTTTGATGGTTCGGTAAAAACCATTTGTTATAATGTGCTGAAGCATGAAGAACATACTAACCTGTTGTTGATTCGGTTACCGGAAACAAACTTTCTGGAGGCGCTGTTGGAGCATCTGGTTTCGGTTGGGATACAATCTGTGATTGTAGAGGGCGGGAGTACTACACTATCGTTGTTTATCCAAGCGGGGTTTTGGAATGAGGCCCGTGTGTTTACTTCCACCCGACAATTTTATTCGGGCATTGCTGCACCAACATTTACAGGCACTTTGATGGCGGAAGAAAAAATTGAAAATGATACGCTGCGGATCTACTCACCCGAAGTTTTAAAACCGCATCACTAAACGCGCTCCGGTTCCATAAAATTGAAACTCAGGTTTGATCCGGGCAGTCTTGCCATTATAAAGTTCGATGGCTTCAAACGCATGACTTCGGAATATACTGTTGAGGGAGAATGAACCAACTATTAATACACCACCAGCAATGGCCATTCCCCATTCGGGTTCACCGCCACCAATGGCGGTGCCTATTGGAAATACAACGAGTAGACCTCCGGCAAATCCCAATGCACCAGCTGCATTGTAATTAGCTTTTGCTTTCTTAAATTTTTCGTAAGCTAGTGGTTCTACTTTTACTATTTCCAATACTTGCTTGGGACTTAGCACGAGTGTATCCATTTCAAACCGGGCACCACCAAATGTTTTATACATCTTTATTTCGGTGCGATCTTGTGCAAATAAAGTGAGTGCTGAAATCAGCAGCAGCGAGAGTACAACTATCTTTTTCACAAATTTAATTCAAGCGTTTTGTCACTTCCTCCCAGTTTACCACATTCCACCAGTTGGCCACATACTCGTTGCGTTTGTTCTGGTATTTTAAATAGTAAGCATGTTCCCAAACATC
>DPSB01000420.1:3569-3777 GCA_003537495.1 Cytophagales bacterium
AAGCATGTTCCCAAACATCCAGTGTAAGTAGCGGTGTGCCTTTCAGTTCACTTACATCCATCATTGGGTTATCTTGATTAGGTGTGCTTCCGATTTTTAAGGTATTACCATCTTTCACCAACCAGGCCCAGCCCGATCCAAAACGCGTCATGGCAGCTTGCGTAAATTGCTCTTTAAATTTATCTACTGATCCAAATGCTCCGGTAAG
>DPSB01000511.1 GCA_003537495.1 Cytophagales bacterium
CTAACGGAACGGATACAACTTCCAACTTCTATACGAACTCGCGATTGTTTTCAATTGATGTAACCACACGAGTTGTAAAGCCACTCGCAAAAAATCTGGACGAAGATTTGGGTGGTTTTACATGGACGAAAACCGGAATCTATTCTTCGGTTTGGAACAAGACGAAACGACATCTTTATAAAATTGATCCGGCAACGGGAAACTACGCCACAGTTATAACTGCACCCGAACAGGTTTATGGTTTTTCTTTTTCGCAAGACGGAAACAAAATAGCTTTTGTAGGTCGGAGAGACGATCAACTCAATGAGATTTTTGTTTCTTCAATAAATACTCCGCAGCCCCAACAAATTACAAAGTTTACCAACCAGGTGGCTGATTGGAAAGTAGCGCAAAGCGAAGTAATAAGTTGGAAAAGTAAAGACGGTGCAACCATAGAAGGCGTATTGCATAAACCTGCCAATTACGATCCATCAAAAAAATATCCACTGTTGGTTGTTATTCACGGAGGCCCAACGGGTATTGATACGCCCACACCCGTGCCTGGTTATGTATATCCCATCTTGCAATGGTTGGATAAAGGTTGCTTGGTGTTGCGACCAAACTATCGCGGCTCGGCTGGTTATGGTGAAGCATTTCGTTCGCTCAATGTAAAAAACTTAGGTGTTGGCGATATGTGGGATGTAATGAGTGGCGTGGAGTATCTCGATAAAAAAGGAATGATCGACAAAACCAAAATGGGTAGCATGGGTTGGAGCCAGGGCGGTTACATCTCAGCATTTCTTACCACCAACACCGATGCGTTCAAGGCCATCTCGGTAGGTGCGGGTATCAGTAACTGGATGACGTATTATGTTAACACCGATATACATCCGTTTACGCGACAATATCTAAAAGCAACTCCGTGGAGCGATGAGGCTATTTATAAAAAGACTTCGCCTATGACGAATATCAACAAAGCCAAAACGCCAACCCTTATACAACATGGTGAATATGATAGACGCGTGCCCATTGCCAATGCTTATGAGTTACTGCAAGGTTTGCGCGATAAAAATGTACCGGCCGAGTTGGTGGTGTATAAAGGTTTTGGTCATGGCATTAACAAACCCAAAGAAAGATTGGCAGCAACCTGGCACAATTGGCAATGGTTTAATAAATATGTGTGGGGTGAGGTAGTTGAGATTCCACTGGTGGATAAGAAGTAAAAACTCCGTTAAATCTTTTCTTTATCGTGCTTGGGCAATTCAATAGAGGCAAGGTCCAACCAGTATTCCATATCGAAATCGCTACCACCCCAATACTGACTTATTTCATTTGCTTTTGCAGCATTAACATTCAGCTGATATGTTCCGCTCGCTTCTACATACCGGATGCTCATCAGATAATCATGCTGTTGATTCACGAAATCCATTTCGTGTCTCCCAGTTTCTTTGTTGAATACAATATCACTGAAAAAAGCCATGATATGAAGGTATAAAAAAAAGGCACCCGTAAACAGGCGCCTCCAATTCAAATTAACCTTACTTTTTTAAGCACTCTTCCACTTAATACCACAACCTATTGCTTTGGTTTTAGTAGTGGGTGCGGCTTTGCCTTGCAACAGAGCATCTACAGCATCTTCTACATAGCGCTTGGTTACCGCATCGGCTTTGCGCGAGTTGTCATCAATCGCTCCGATGTAGGCTACTTTCAAATCTTTTGAAAGCACAAACACATGTGGTGTATTGGTAGCTCCGTAGGCTTTTGCAATTTCCTGCGTTTCATCTACCAGATACGGAAATTTATATCCTTTCTGTTTCGCAACGCGAACCATTTCCTCAAACGAATCGCCCGAAGATGCATTCGGATCATTTGCATTAATGGCGATAACAGGAACTCCCTTTGCAGCATACTTTGTATTTAAATCCATAATACGCTGGTTGTATGCTTTTGAATACGGACAAGTATTGCAATCAAAAATAACAATGTAACCCTTCGCATCTTTATAGTCGGCCAACGAAACCGTTTTGCCATCTACATTTTTCAAATTGAAATCAATGGCCGTATCGCCTACTTCAAATCCATTTTTCACAGGACTCGCAGCTACAGCAATCAGTGCCAACAAAACAACAACTAGCTTTTTCATACAATTAATCATTTAGTTACTTACTTCGGTTATCAGTTTTTCGAGGTCGCCCTCGTGTAATTCTTTTTGTATCAGTTTGCGTTTACCTGTTTGTGTATTCACGATAAGTGTAGCGGGTAAGGCACCGCTCCAGGTCTTGTCAATTTTATCTATCCACGAGTTGGGATCTGTTTCAGCCAGAATCACCACTTTATTCTTCAATGCTTTTCGGGTTACAAAACGTTCTACCTTGGCGGGATCTGGATCCAAATCAAAATCCATACTCACCAACGTTATATCAACGTTACTATTATCGCTCCTCAACTTTTCGAACAATGGAATTTCCTTTACGCAAGGGGCACACCAGGTAGCCCAGAAGTTTATTACTTGTACGCGGTCGCTTTTGGTGGTGAGCAACTTTTGTAAATCTTTTAGCTTTATCTGGTTTATCGTTTGGGCTGAAGCCGCTATCGAAAGGATAACTCCTAAAACCACAAACTGGATTGACTTTTTCATGTTGCAAAAACGGGAATTTTAACGATTCGGTTTGTTAATGACTTCCAAAATTTAAGATGTAAGGTGTGCCCGTCTTAACCCAGAAGTAATGAGGTATAATTCAAGCACTTAGAAATCACCAAAAAAGAAGCAAAATAGAATTCCACAAAATTCCACACTTGTCCACATTACAGGATTGTTAACTCTTAACTATCTGAAAACCAAAACATTAAACTGTTTATTATTAATCAGTTCTTTGTGGACAACTATCAGGGCTATGTCGGCTTCAAATTTTGGATAGTCTTTATAATGGACAGATTTTCAACCTTATAGCACCGGCAAATCCCACCTTAAAATACTTACAAAATCGATATGAATATTACCCAGATTAAGAAACCGGCTTCGGCTTTTCCAACCTGAAGGAAGCCCATCAATTTTACAAGTAGGGCAAGGTTGGGTATTAGTTCAGTTTTTGACTGAGCGCTAACTCAGGCTTTGCGAATTCGGCAGATTGAGAAGTGATAACCTTGGCGGGATACGTTTGTATAAACCATGCTTTGTAATCGTGATATTGCACGCAATCATCGGCCAACGTATTGCCAATCAGAATCTTGATGATTTTATCGCGCTTGATTGACGCTTTTATTTTCTCTTGCTGTTCAGCATTTAATTGACTGATGCGAACAAACTCTATCCCCTTATAAATCTCCGCTGGCTTCAACATAGGTCAGGTTGTATCGCACTTCGACACGATTTGTAACCACAAGTTTAATGCTCTGTGCGCGGATTGTGAAAAAAATTCCATCTTGCCAGTATCATAAATACTCGTCATGGCTAACCTAAAACAACAACGCGCAAAGTTTACGCTTTCAAATCAAGCAACTTATCTTAACTGTGCTTACATGTCGCCATTACTGAAGACGGTAGAAAAGCAAGGTGTTGTTGGCATTCAGCGAAAGCGAAACCCAACAAGTGTTTCGTCAAAAGATTTTTTTACTGATACTGAAAAACTTAGAAAGGAGTTTGCAAAATTAATTCAGGCTGAGTCCTCACGCATTGTAATCATTCCATCGGTATCGTATGGTATGGCTAATGTGATGAACAATTTGAAAGTTTCGGCAAGCGATAACATTGTAGTGGCTGCCGAACAATTTCCAAGTAATTATTATCCGTGGCAACGGCTACAGGCCGATACTGGCGTTCAGATAAAAATTATATCAGCGCCTGACACAAAAATCAATCGTGGTAAGAAATGGAACGAGCACTTGCTCGAAGCGATTGACACCAACACAAAACTAGTCGCGCTTGGTCATGTTCATTGGGCCGATGGCACCAGGTTTAATCTGAAGGCAATACGAATGCGCACGCGCGAAGTAGGCGCACGGCTGGTGATTGATGGAACACAATCAGTAGGCGCGTTGCCGTTTAGTGTAAAAGAAATTCAACCCGATGCGCTGATCTGTGCCGGCTACAAATGGTTGATGGGCCCCTACTCCATAGGCCTTGCGTACTATGGTGAAAGTTTTGATAACGGAAAGCCTGTGGAGGAAAACTGGATCAATAGATTACACAGCGAAAACTTTGCTGCATTGGTAAACTATCAACCCGAATATCAATCTGGTGCTTTACGCTACGAAGTTGGCGAGCACAGTAATTTTATACTGGTGCCCATGATGTTGGAAGCATTGAAACAAATCAATCAATGGAAACCACAAGCCATTCAACAGTATTGTAAATCGATCACACAAAAACCCATAGCGCTTTTGCGCGAAGCAGGATTTTGGATTGAAGAGGAAAGTGCACGCGGCTATCATTTGTTTGGCATTCGTTTGCCGGAAGGTGCAGATATGGAAGCAATTAAAAAGCGGGTAGCGAAAAATAAAATTTCGGTTTCGTTTCGGGGTAATGCCATTCGTGTTTCGCCACACGTGTATAATACCGAGAATGATATGATGAAACTGGTGCGGGTGTTGATTGGGAAATAGTGGAATGGCAAGAGCGGACAAAAAAATTTATGTTACAACCTAACGGCTGGTATATTTCATCCTCTTGATATATTTACTACACTCAAAACAACCTCACGCATGCAAAGAAGAGAAGCGCTTAAAAGCCTGGCTATACTAACGGGCGGAGCTGTGCTGATACCTTCCTGTAATTTCGAAAAGGAAGATATTCTGGCGGCCTATTCCAACTTGCAGATTACAGCTACTCAACAAACATTATTGGGCGAGATTGCCAATACCATTATTCCAGCCGGGCAATTGAAGGGCGCAGCCGACCTTTCGGTTCAGGATTTTATTTTAGTGATGGTGAACGATTGCCTCGACAAAAATCAGCAGCAACAATTTGTGAAGGGGTTACAAGAGTTTAATGCTTTCAGCAAAAAAAGTAGTGGCTCAAACTTTTCAAAACTTGAATCAGCAGAAAGAGAAAAAGTAGTTACACAAGGCTTATCGATTGGATCGGATGCAGACGAAAATCAGAAAATCATACAGGAATTTTTATCCATTACCAAGCGGTTCACCATTCAAGGGTTTATGATGAGCGAATACATCATGACGGAAGTAAAACCGTACAGTTTAATTCCGGGAAAGTACAATGGCGAAGTTCTGATCAGCAGTATCTCAAACATGAATATCAATGGCTAACTTTAATATAGACGCAACCCAACAACGCACCTTTCAGGCAATTGTAATTGGATCGGGCATGAGCGGTAGTTGGGCTGCAAAAGAATTATGCGAGCATGGTGTAAAAACACTGGTGATTGAACGCGGCCGCGATGTAAAACACCTACGCGATTATCCCACTACCAACATGTTGCCCTACGAGTTTGAACATCGTGGCCAACTCACCAAACAAATTGAAGAAGAAAATCCTGTAGTAAGTAAGTGTTATGCTTTCCGCGAAGATGCCATGCATTTTTTTGTGAAAGACAAAGAGCATCCGTACGTACAGGAAAAACCATTCGATTGGATTCGCGGCTATCAGGTGGGTGGTAAGTCTTTATTGTGGGCGCGACAANNCCTTTCAGGCAATTGTAATTGGTTCTGGCATGAGTGGCAGCTGGGCCGCCAAAGAACTATGCGAACACGGAGTAAAAGCATTAGTGATTGAACGCGGTCGTGATGTAAAACATTTACGTGATTATCCCACCACCAATATGCTACCGTATGAGTTTCCCCATCGTGGACAACTCACAAAGCAAATTGAAGAAGAGAATCCCGTAGTGAGTAAATGTTACGCTTTCCGCGAAGATGCCATGCACTTTTTTGCGAAAGACAAGGAGCATCCATACGTGCAGGAAAAACCATTCGATTGGATTCGCGGCTATCAGGTGGGTGGTAAGTCTTTATTGTGGGCGCGACAAGTACAACGCTGGTCCGATTTTGATTTTGAAGGCCCGGCTCGCGATGGCTTTGTAGTCGATAGGCCCATTCGGTATAAGGATATTGCTCCGTGGTATAGTCATGTCGAAAAATTTGCCGGAGTATCAGGCAACAAAGATGGTCTTGCCAATTTGCCGGATGGAGAATTTTTACCGGGCTTTGAATTGAACATCGTAGAAAAATATTTTCAAGAACAATTGAAAAAACATTATGGCGATTCGCGCCAGATGATTTTAGCGTGCTGCGCTCACATTACCGGCAACCTGGAATACTATAAACAACAAGGGCGTGTGCAATGTCAGAGTCGCAACCTTTGCCAGCGTGGTTGTCCGTTTGGCGGCTACTTCAGCGCCAATGCATCTACATTACCTTGGGCCGAAAAAACCGGCAACCTGACGTTGCGCACCGATGCCGTTGTTCATTCTATTATTTATGATGAAGCCAAAGGCAAAGCAATCGGTGTGCGCATTGTAGATGCAAACACCAAACAAACCGAAGAGTACTTTGCGGATGTAATTTTTGTGAATGCAGCTGCACTCAACACGAATCTGATTCTGCTTAACTCAACCTCTAATCGTTTCCCGAATGGATTGGGTAATGATAATGACTTGCTTGGAAAGTATGTAGCATTCCATAATTATCGTGCGGGCATCTCAGCCGACTACGAAGGTTATTCGGAATACACTACAACAGGTGGAAGACCTACCAGTGGCTATTTCCCTCGCTTCCGCAATCTGCATAAGCAAGAAACAGATTTCTTGCGCGGCTACGCTGCCGGTTTTAGTGCGGGCAGGTATAATTATGCCGATCAAAGTGGCATTGGATTATCATTGAAAGAAGAATTACTCAATCCATCCAGGTATAGTAACTGGAGTGTTGGCTCACACATGATGGGCGAAACCATTCCGAAAGAAACCAACTATGTTACATTGAGTAAAGACGAAAAAGATGCATGGGGAATTCCATTACTCAAAGTGAAAGTAGAGTACGATGATAACGATGAGAAAATGGTGAAGGATTACCAGGATCAGATGACAGAGATGTTCGAGAAGGCAGGCTTTACCAACATTCGTGTGCGCGATGATAAACGCGCGCCCGGGTTGGATATACATGAGATGGGCGGAGTACGCATGGGTAAAGACCCGAAAACTTCGTTACTCAACAAAGATCACCAACTGCATGCCTGTACGAATGTATATGTTACCGATGGAGCCTGCATGACTTCTACTTCCACCCAAAATCCATCGCTTACCTACATGGCATTTGCTGCACGTGCCGCACACCATGCTATGAAGAATCAGAAGTGGGGAAAGGTTTAAGCGCAAGCTCTGGCCGGTAAATTACTATGACCAAACAACCACAATCTGTTTTTGTAGGCGGTGTGTTTCTTGCCTTGCTGGGAGCAATTTGTTTTTCTACCAAAGCAGTTTTTGTAAAACTTGCTTATCGCGATACAGAAGTGGATGCCATTTCATTACTGGCGCTACGCATGATTTTTTCGCTGCCGTTTTTTGTTATCTCGGCTGCGGTATCTTCATCGCGGCAAAGCAACGTGCGCTTTACCAACAAGCAGTGGTTTCAGGTTGCATTAGTGGGTTGCCTTGGTTATTACATCAGCAGTCTACTCGATTTTTTAGGATTGCAATATGTGAGTGCGGGGATTGAACGGTTAATCCTCTTCATTTACCCCACGTTGGTTTTGTTAATGTCGGCTATCATCTTCAAAGTAAAAATTAAACCCGTGCAATGGTTGGCTTTGTTTATTACCTATGTTGGGTTGATTGCGGCATTTATCAGTGAAGCAGATGTACAATCAGCACAGAATAAAAATTTTTTGTTAGGCTCGCTTTTTATTTTTGTTTGTGCATTTACCTATGCAGCTTACATTGTAGGTAGTGGACGGTTAATACCGGTAGTAGGGGCTACCAAGTTTAACAGCTATGCTATGAGCTTTGCATCGGTAGGTGTTCTGCTACATTTTTTTATTACGAGTGATGTTTCGCTGCTGGGCTTTTCTACCCCTGTGTATATCTATGGATTTTTAATGGCGGTGCTGTCAACGGTTATTCCTTCTTATTTGGTGGTTGCTGGCATTAAAAGAATTGGGTCTGATAATGCAGCTATTGTGGGCAGCGTTGGTCCGGTTAGTACCATTGTAATGGCTTATTTCTTTCTTGCTGAAACAGTTTCGGGATTGCAGTTGCTGGGAACAGTACTGATTCTGGCCGGAGTGTTAATGGTGGGCAAACAGAAGGCTTAATCTTTCTTCGGTTCGTGAAGAAAGCCCTGTTTTAGCGCAACAGATTGAATTTTATTTTCTCCGAAAACGGTTGCCCTCCATTTTTGAGCGATTTACCCACCCCTTTTTCTTGTCGCCAGCCTCACCTTTAGCTGTTCAAAAACCAGAGGTAGACCGGGTATTCAACATGCGCAAAAAAATTCAAGCACTCTTTCGCAACGAACGCTTCCTGATAGGAATGGAAATAAGTGTTGCGATCTGCGCTCTGCTGATTATCCTTATCCTGCTTCGGGTTTTACTCTATTAACTCCTAAACAAAACAATATGAAAAGAGAGTTTCTACTAAAAAACAAACCGTGGCTGGCGAGCTTGCTGGTATGCCTGCTCTTTATGGGTTTGCAGGCCCACGCGCAAAAGGCGGTTGTTACCGGGGTTGTTAAAGATGCCTCCGGTGCAGCCATGCCAGCAGTAAACGTGATTATTAAAGGAACCACCACCGGTGTTACTACCGATGCTTCCGGCACGTTTAACATACAGGCATCTCCTCAAGATGTGCTGGTATTTTCTTTTATTGGTTATGCCAGCCAGGAAAAACCAGTTGGCAATCAAACCACCATTAACATTAAACTGGAGGAGGATGTAACCGCATTACAAGAGATTGTAGTAGTGGGTTATGGTACGCAGAAGAAGAGTGATTTAACAGGAGCTCTTTCTTCCGTTTCGGGAGAATCGTTAAGAGGTTCTGTTGCCGCCAGTGTGGATCAGGCATTGCTCGGCCGCGCAGCCGGAGTGCAGGTAACACAAAACTCAGGGCAGCCGGGCGGAGCAGTATCTATTCGTATAAGGGGTACAACTTCGCTAACACAAAGCAGCGAACCACTTTATGTGATTGATGGAATTCAAGTTGGTGGAAATGCGCAGGGAATATCCGGTTTTGACTGGCAAGGCGGTGCTGGTGGTCAACAGGCTGCAGCCAGTAATCCGTTGGCATCCATTAACCCTTCTGATATTGAGAGCATAGAGGTGCTAAAAGATGCTTCGGCAACGGCTATCTATGGTTCGCGTGCCGCTAACGGAGTTGTAATCATATCTACTAAACGTGGTAAAAAAGATTCAGCATCTATTAACCTGCATAGTTTTTATTCGGTGCAGGAAGTTTATAAAGTATTTGATATGATGGATTTGCCTGCTTATGCAGCATACAACAATGAAGTAGCGCAAGAGGTATCAACCATAACAGCCAACCCCAACTTTGCCGACCCTTCATTGCTTGGGCCTGGCACCAACTGGCAGGATGCCGTGTTTCGGGTTGCCCCTATGCAAAGCCATACACTTACGGCTTCTGGCGGTGGTGCATCAACCCAGTATATGATTTCTGGAGGATACTTCAAGCAGGAGGGAATTATTATAGGCTCCAACTTCGATCGTTTTAATTTACGCATGAATGTGGACAGCCGTGTTAAAGAAAGAATAAGAGTAGGCGCAAGTATTGCATTATCCCGAAAGGATGAAACGATTACGCTGCAAGATGGTGGTGACGGGGTTATTTCTCAGGCAGCTCAAATGGCTCCGCATATTCCGGTTCGCAATTTTGATGGAACCTATGCGGGTCCAAGTCAACAAGAACTCTCTTCGCAGGTTGGAGCTAACCCGGTGGCGTTGGCGTTGCTCAGAAACAACACGGTGCTAAACAACAGGCTTATGACTAACCTGTATGGTGATATTGAAATAATCAACGGACTTAATTTCAGATCTGAGTTGGCGGTGGATTACAATGCTACACTTAACAAAGCATTTATGCCAACCTATGAATGGGGTCGAGTAAGAAATACCATTAGCCAGTTGGGGCAAAGATCAGATCAGAGCTTTTTCTGGTTGTGGAAAAATTATGCAACCTATAATAAGACTGTGGGGAATCACGACTTCACAGCAATGGCAGGTATTGAAGCACAAAAGGGGCGTTGGGAAAACATGATGATTTACAAGTTTAACGTTCCCAATTCATTACCAGTAGTGAGTCAAGGTGAAGTAAATGAAAACTTCCCGCCCACCGGACAAATCGGGTGGAACTCCCTCTTCTCACAATTTGCCAGATTGAATTACAACTTCAGTGACAGATACCTTCTTACAGCAACAGTTAGAAGAGATGGTTCTTCACGGTTTGGAGCTAATAATCGTTGGGGCGTATTCCCTTCTGTTTCTGCGGCCTGGAGAATCTCCAACGAGAGTTTCTTCCCACAAAGCGAAGCAATTAGTAATCTGAAACTAAGATTAGGTTGGGGACAAACCGGTAATCAGGAAATTCAAAACTATGCGTTTGGATCAAGCTTGCTTATTCAACAATCCTATTTTGGCCCTTCAGTTAGAAACAATGCATACTCTAATCCCGATGTACAGTGGGAATCTACCGCTATGACCAACATTGGATTGGATGCCGAGTTGTGGGGCGGGCGTGCAAACATTTCTATTGAGGCGTATAGCAAGATAACGGACAACTTACTTCTTCAATTGCCGCTACCCGCAACATTTGGAACGCAGGTACAGGGGCCGCAGGCCAATGTGGGCAGTATGAAAAATAAAGGGATAGAGGTTACCCTTAATACAGTTAATATCAATAACGGCAAATTTAAATGGACAACAAACGCCAACGTATCGGTTAACCGAAACATGGTAACAGATATGGGCGGCACAACCATTTTCAGAAACCTGTATTGGTACACCGGATTTGAAACAGCTACCATGACAAGAATGGGGCGCCCGGTAGGGCAGTTCTACGGCTATGTAATGGATGGCATCTTTACATCTAAAGCAGAAATAGAAAATCATGCTGTGCAGATTCTGGATCCCACAACGGTATCATCCGATAATCCGAACGGCAAAAACCTGATACATCGCACAACCGGTTTGTGGTTAGGCGATGTGAAGTGGAAAGACTTGAATGGTGATGGAATAATCGACAGCCGAGATCAGACGGTAATTGGCGACCCTAATCCTGATTTTACGTTCGGCTTTAACAACTCCTTTACGTACGGTGCTTTTTCAT
>DPSB01000029.1:0-252 GCA_003537495.1 Cytophagales bacterium
AACGACAACCCTATTAACCTACCTCAAAAACTATTTTCAAAAAGAAGCGGTAGATGAAGTAGTGATTGGTTTACCTAAAAGACTAAACAACACCGAATCTGAAACTGCTCCGGCTGTGCGTAGTTTTATAGAAAAATTTAAAGCTACTTTCCCCATTCCAATCACCACTATCGATGAACGGTTTACTTCTTCCATTGCTCAGCAAGCCATGTTAACCGGAGGCATGAAGAAGAAAGACCGCCAAACCAAAGG
>DPSB01000029.1:563-1253 GCA_003537495.1 Cytophagales bacterium
AGAAAGACCGCCAAACCAAAGGAAATGTAGATAAGATAAGCGCGGTACTTATCCTGCAGGATTTTTTGACTATGCATAGATAAGGTCGTCAACCTTTTTGTGGCGGCCTTACAAAGGTTGACAACCTTAGAAACCTTCAGCCCGATTTTCTACCTTTACAGTTCAATTTAAAAGCATGATTTACCCGATTGTAATGTATGGCGATGCTGTTTTACGCAAACGCGCCACAGATATAGAGAAAGGCACAGATTTAACGCAGTTGGTTGCCGATATGTACGAAACCATGTACGAGGCTAATGGAATTGGTCTGGCCGCTCCGCAAATTGGCAAAAGCATAAGGGTGTTTATTGTGGATGGCACCACGCTGGAAGATGAGCCCACACTGAAAGATTTCAAAAAAGTATTTGTGAACCCACAGATTGTAGATGAGCATGGTGAAGAGTGGGCTTTTGAAGAAGGCTGCCTGAGCATACCTAACATTCGCGAAGAAGTTTGGCGGAAAGAAACCGTACGGATTAAATACTTTGACGAAAAGTGGAATGCGTTTGATGAAGAGTTTGACGGTATGAAAGCCCGCATTATTCAACACGAGTACGATCACATAGAAGGTAAATTATTTACCGATTACCTGAGCCCGCTAAAAAAACGAATGCTGAAAGGCAAACTCACCAACATCAGCAAAGGCGATGT
>DPSB01000029.1:1488-3219 GCA_003537495.1 Cytophagales bacterium
CCAACATCAGCAAAGGCGATGTGGATACTGAATATAGGATTGCAGCACCGTTGAAGAAATAGAACAAACTTGTTATCTTGAAAGAGGATGAGAAACCTGACATACAAAATTCTATTAACAAAGGAGCCAGAAGGTAGCTATACAGCCATTGTACCCGCATTACCGGGTTGTATAACGTATGGTGATAATATAGATAATGCAATATCAATGGCTAAGGAGGCTATAGAGGTATATGTAGAACATCTGCAGGAAAAGGGAGAGGCAATTCCAGATGATAGTGGCACTCTGGAGTATTCAATTAACCTTCAAACAGCGTGAATTATTCTGCCTAATACCTCATTAAGGTTTTAAAGAATAACGGTTTTGAATTTGAGCGATCAAAAGGGAGTCATCATATCTATGAAAATCAACTAACAGGAAAGATTACAGTAGTGCCAGTTCATGGAAGTAGAGATCTGCCGAAGGGAACCTTTTTGGTATTCTTAAACAAGCTGGCCTTGATAAAGATAAACTTAAATGAATCTCAACTCTCGCCTCCCCGATGTAGGCACATCCATCTTCACGGTTATGTCGCGCATGGCGCTGGAGCATGGCGCTATTAACTTATCGCAAGGCTTTCCTGATTTTCCCGTTTCGGAAGAAATTGTGGATCTGATTTATAAATATTTAAAAGCCGGGCACAATCAATATGCACCTATGCCTGGGACACCGGCATTGCGGCAGGCAATTGCCGAAGTAGTAGCCCAAACGTACAACCGCTCAACCGATTTTGAAACTGAAGTTACTATTACTGCCGGAGGTACCGAAGCATTGTTTTCAACCATAGCGGCATTTGTACAGCAAGGCGATGAAGTAATTGTGTTCGATCCGGCCTACGATTCGTACGATCCATCCATTCGTTTGAATGGTGGAATACCCAAACATATTGCTTTACGACCACCTCACTTTGCCATCGACTGGCAGCAGATTAAAGATACAATCACTCCTCGCACCCGATTAATTATTGTCAATACTCCACACAATCCAACCGGTTCTATTCTGCGCGAAGCTGATTTAAAACAACTGGAAGCCATCGCGCAAACGAACAATATTATTGTTTTGAGCGATGAAGTTTACGAGCGTATTATCTTTGATGGTCATTCGCACGAAAGTGTTTTAAAATACCCAGCGCTTGCAAACCATTGTGTAGCCGTGTTTTCGTTTGGAAAAACATTTCATGCTACGGGGTGGAAGGTTGGGTATGCAGTAGCTCCGCCACACCTCACACAAGAAATCCGCAAGGCGCACCAGTTTATAACTTTTAGTGTAAATACTCCGGTGCAATTAGCCTTAGCCGAATATCTGGCTACGCCCGATCACTATTTGCAGTTGGGTCAATTCTATCAGCGTAAGCGCGATTATTTTTTAAATGTTATTAAAGGCACGTCACTAAAACCTTTGCCTTGTTACGGAAGTTATTTTCAACTGCTATCGTATGCAGGTGTAAAAACACTTCCTGAAAAGGAAATGGCCGAGTGGATGACCAAAGAGCTAAAGCTTGCCCCAATACCGGTATCTGCATTTTACCAAAAAGGCGATAATCAACAACTTTTGCGCTTTTGCTTTGCGAAAAGCGAAACTACGCTTGAAAAGGCAGGCCAGATTCTGAGAAAACTTTAGCCGGTTAGACCTTTCAGGTCTTTTTACCGCGACCTGAAAGGTCTAGTCTATTCCAGATTTGTAATATCTTAT
>DPSB01000513.1 GCA_003537495.1 Cytophagales bacterium
GCCTGTTCGTATTGTTCCAATTCCAGCGAAAATGCTCCACCGTAGTAATAAGCTGGAGGATAAGCTCCATCTAATTGAATCGCCTGATTAACTGCGAGTAGTGCACTATCTAAATTTTGCATTGAATAATGAACCAACGCCAGGTTCATTTGAATCTCAGGATCATCTTGAATCTGAATAACCGATTCGAAATCTTTGCGTGCCAGTTTATACTCTTCTTTCTCCATGAATAAGCTTCCGCGCCAGCGAAGCAACTGCGGATCGCCACCCGTTAAGTCTATAGCAGCATTTACATCTGTTAGTTGATTATCGGTATCATTCAACTCGCGATACACCAATGCACGTAAAATAGGCGCCTGATAACTTTGCGGAAACTCAGGAATGAATTTTGAAATATCAGCAATAGCTGGTTGCCATTGGGCGGAGCTGTAATAGGCTACCGTCCTTTTATAAAGGGTGCGGTAGTTTTCTTTTTGCTTTAGACCGGAAGCCTTAATGACTTTGGAATAGAGGACAATTGCTTTTTTAAAATCTTCGCGCCCCATCAAGGTGTCTGCTTCGGTTTCCCAGGCAGTCCACTTCGGGTTTTGTGCGAAACCCGAAGTGAACATCGCCAGTGTAAGAATACCGATCAGAAACCCTCTATGCATTCTAAGAAGCCTTGTTACGTTTACGATCGTTCTCGTTCAAAAATATTTTACGCAAACGAATAGATTTTGGTGTTACCTCTACATACTCATCGGCTTGAATATATTCCAATGCTTCTTCTAATGTATGCTTAAGTGGTGGTGCAATTTTCATTTTTTCATCGGCACCGGATGCACGCATGTTGGTAAGCTTCTTGGTTTTGGTAACGTTAATTACCAGATCGCCACTGCGGCTATGTTCGCCAATTACCTGACCTTCGTAAACAGGCTCGCCCGGATTGATGAAGAACTTACCACGGTCTTGCAGGTTGTGTAAGCTGTACGGAATGGCTTCACCTTGTTCCATTACAATCAACGAACCATTGATACGACCTGGAATTTCACCTTTATAGGGTTGATATTCTTTAAAGCGGTGTGTTACCACAGCTTCACCAGCAGTTACGTTCAATAAATAATTTCGTAAGCCCATAATTCCGCGTGACGGAATCATAAACTTTAAGATCATACGATCGGCTTTCGGTTCCATGTTCACCATTTCACCTTTGCGCATCGAAACGGTTTCAATAGCCTTACCTGCATCCGTTTCAGGTAAGTCGATAGTCAATTCTTCAACGGGTTCGCTCTTCACACCATCAATCTCGCGGAAGATAACCTGCGGCTGACCAATCTGTAATTCGTAGCCTTCTCTGCGCATGGTTTCAATCAAAACCGACAAGTGCAATACACCCCGACCAAATACCATAAAGCTATCGGCCGATCCGGTTTCGCCTAAGCGCAACGCAAGGTTCTTTTCCAATTCTTTTTCAAGACGATCTTTAATGTGGCGCGAGGTAACAAATTTTCCTTCTTTGGCATAGAATGGTGAGTTGTTGATAGTAAACAACATACTCATGGTTGGTTCATCAATCGCAATTGATTTTAATGCCTCGGGTTTATTAATATCAGCTACGGTATCGCCAATTTCAAAACCTTCAAGCCCTACTAATGCACAGATTTCTCCGGCATGAACTTCTTCTACTTTCTTTTTCTCGAAACCTTCAAACACATAAACTTCTTTGATGCGGGTTTTTACAACGCCACCTGCATCGCGTTTTACCAACGCTATTTGTTGCCCGGCTTTTACCGAACCGCGTTGAATGCGCCCAATGGCAATCCGGCCAATAAAAGAAGAGTATTCTAATGAAGTAATCAGCAATTGAGTTGTTCCTTCATCTACTTTAGGTGCAGGAATATGTTCAATAATACCTTCAATTAACGCAGTAATATCTGTGGTAGGAGTTTTCCAATCCGAAGTCATCCAACCTTGCTTAGCCGAACCATAGAATGTGGGGAAATTGAGTTGATCTTCGTTGGCATCCAAGGCAAACATCAAATCAAAAACTGACTCATGCACTTCATCGGGTGTACAGTTTTTCTTGTCCACCTTATTAATAACAACAATCGGCTTTAAGCCAAGTTGCAATGCTTTTTGTAATACGAAGCGGGTTTGAGGCATTGGGCCTTCAAATGCATCTACCAACAACAAACAGCCATCGGCCATGTTTAGTACCCGTTCTACTTCACCACCAAAATCGCTGTGGCCAGGAGTATCGATTACGTTGATTTTATAATCCTTGTATCGAACTGAAACGTTTTTGGCAAGGATGGTAATACCCCGCTCGCGCTCCAGGTCGTTGCTATCCATAATCAACTCACCAGGGTTTTCGTGGTCTTTAAACAAGTGACCTGCGTGCAATAATTTATCAACCAGAGTAGTTTTTCCGTGGTCAACGTGGGCAATAATGGCAATGTTTCTGATCTTACTTACTTCCATAAATAGTGGTTTCCGCTGCTTTTTTCAACTTTAAGGCCGCAAAGATAGCTTTATTTGGCGATTTTACCGGTGGGCACTTACAATATTCCCGAAACTCCTGATGGGCCGAATTTCAATCGATTTATTACTGCGGTTTGTACTTTTCGAAGAAGCCGTGCAGGGCTTCCATGATGGCATCGGGATCGGTAAAGTAATGTACGGAAGGGTGTTGAATGTTGAATTTTTCGATCAGGGAATAGTAGATCCCTTCATCGATGTGATGATCTTCCATCATAATCTTTTTTACATCCGGATCGGTGATTACCTGCCGGAATGTTTGTGTGCGGTTATTCTCTTCTATTACACGACTGAGTTTGCGTTTTTCGCGCTCTAACTTCCAGAAATAATCGAAAGGCGATTCAAACATTTGAATTTTGCCGAGTGTTCTGGGTGCCACATTGCTGCGATCTTCTACTTTATTGGGATAAAGCCGGTGCGATTTAATCGTTACCTCCTGTAGCATAATCCGGTTTTCGCGCAGCAGAATAAATAGGGCATCTTCTTCAAACATCAGTGGCAACTCCAGCGCGTGATAGCCCACTGCGGTGAATACCAGAGTATCGATCGGTTTAGCCGAGATAAGAAAACCACCTGATGCGTTGGTGGCTACTCCTTTATTAGTATTCTTAATAGAGATATGCACGCCCGGTAAATTGACAAGACTGGCTGAATCAACCACAATACCCCGATAAATGGTTTGAGCCCATAGCAATTCCGGGGTGCAAATGGTCAGAAAAAAAAATAATCGTAACAAGGTGGAAGTTTCTGGCTTATAGGATGCCATTCGTTACCAAAAAGTTGAAGCCTACCGGTTAAACCGGAGAAACGTACCCATCGGTAAATCTTTTCCGGTTTTAGATTTGAGGTAGAACTCACCAAACTCAGGGTTAACAGCTGCAAAGTGCGTATTCACTACATTCAATCCAACCAACGATGACAGCCCCACCGCATACATAGAAAGAATAAAGAAGGATGGTGTTGGTTCCAGCAATTGGCTGGCGAGATAAACCAGTTCGTCTAATTGTTCTTGTAGTGTCCACTTCTCACCTTCGGGGCCGCGCCCATACGGTGGCGGATCCATGATTACACCATTATATTTATTGCCCCGTTTTACTTCGCGCTTTACAAACTTGAGCGCGTCTTCATATACCCACCGAATATCTTTCAGGTTATTTAACTGCATGTTTTGATTAGCCCAGTTTAAACCTGGGCGCGAAGCATCAACATGAATAACTTCTGCACCTGCTGCGCGCGCTACAACCGATGCTGCACCAGTATAAGCAAACAAGTTAAGCACCCGGCTGGGTTTGTTCCATGCTGAAACTGTATCGTAAATAAAATTCCAATTAGAACCTTGCTCCGGAAAAACACCCACATGCCCAAAGCTGGTAAGGGCAAGACGCAGGGTTAGCTTTAATGAACCATAATTGTAAACAACCTGCCAGCTATCATCAATCGGTTTCAGTTTTTTCCAACCACCTTTTACCTCATCACCAAACCGAAAATTGTCTTTTTGTTCGCGGGTAAAATGGGCATGCGCCTGCTGCTTCCATTCCTCAATAGAAAACACGGATTGCCAAATAGCCTGAGGCTCGGGCCGTATTAATGTAATTTTACCAAAACGCTCTAACTTCTCGAAGTTACCAGAGTCCAGCAATTCGTAGTCGTTCCAGGATGAGGGATGTATTAAATTCAAGGATTGATATTTCGATTCAAATTAAAGAAATAACTTTCAATTTGAACTGATGCCAAGATGTTTCCAAAGCTCGACTCAGTAAAATTTGTATTAGCTTCAAATCACGTTTGTAGCACACTTACAGATTCTTATCTTTGCTATTATGGTAACAGAAATTTACCTGAAGCGATTAAAGAAAATGCAGGTTTCGGCTAGCGAAATTATCCGCACCCCAAAGTCAATCACTCAAAAGATTGTTCTTCCAGCATCGAAACATACTAAATCCAAAAAGAAGTTAGTTGCCAGTTCTAACGATCATTTGTGGCCCTAATGGGGCAGGAAAATCTACGCATAGCAAGGAACTTTTAGAAGACCATGCTCCATTCCTTCAAGATTAGGCAATTATCTACTTAATATCATAAATTTTATATTGAAGTATAATCGTGAGGAGAATTTTTGAAACTATTTTTAAAGCATGCACTTTCTCATCACCAGCACCCAAAATCCAAAAATCAAAAGTCTGCTTGCGTTGGAAAAACCACGCGAACGCAGAAAGCAGCAACTGTTTGTAGTAGAGGGCGCAAAAGAAGTGCGTATGGCTATGGAGGCTGGTTACCGTATCGGCAATATCTTTTTTTGTGAAGAGATTTTAGATGAAAATGAATCGGGTGATTTGTTGAAGCAGGACAAGCTACTGATTCCGGTTTCTAAAGAGGTGTTCGATAAAATTGCCATCCGCGAAAGCACGGGCGGTATTCTGGCTGTGGCCGAACAAAAAATGCATCGGCTGCAAGACATTAAGTTAAGTGCCAACCCTTTACTCCTGATTTTAGAAGCGGTGGAAAAGCCCGGCAACCTTGGGGCAATACTTCGCACTGCCGATGCAGCCGGAGTGGATGCGGTAATTATCTGCGATCCGCAAACCGATTTTTATAATCCCAATGTAATCCGCAGCAGCGTGGGCTGTGTATTCACCAAACAAATTGCTTCCGCCACAAGCGAAGAAACAATTAGTTGGTTGAAGCAAAACAATGTTAATATCTATTGTACTTACCTGAAAGCTTCAAAACCTTATCACGAAACCGACTTTACAAAACCGTGCGCTATTGTAATGGGTACCGAGGCCACCGGACTTTCAGATGTGTGGGTAAAGAATAGCACTGCCAACATTATCATCCCCATGCAGGGCAAAATCGACTCGATGAATGTTTCTAATGCGGCTGCCGTTGTGGTCTTTGAAGCCCGTAAGCAGCGCGGTTTTTTGTGAAATCTGAAAGTTTGATTTTCAAAAT
>DPSB01000310.1:0-250 GCA_003537495.1 Cytophagales bacterium
GAAGGGAACCATTACCGGCTTTCAAACTATTGGTGCCGGTTTTAAAAAGCGACTGGTGGGTGCATTTAAAGATGATACCGGAACCATAGAGTTGGTTTGGTTTCAACGCATCAATTGGGTGTTGGATAAAATAAAATTGAACACACCGTACGTTGTTTTTGGTAAGCCCAATTTGTTTGGAAACAAAATCTCAATTGCACATCCGGAAATTGAAGCCGTTACAATAGGGAACGAACGAGGAGGTTATCTG
>DPSB01000310.1:527-2519 GCA_003537495.1 Cytophagales bacterium
GAACGAACGAGGAGGTTATCTGCATCCGGTTTATACCGTAACGGAAAAACTAAAAGCGCGCCACATCGATAGCAAACTCATCTCTAAACTGATGACAATGCTTTTGCCGTTGGCACAGAATCACATCCGCGAAACACTTCCGGTTACGTTGCTTCAACAACACAATCTTTCAGATAAACGTACAGCATTACAAAACATACATCTTCCGCAAAGCGAAACCTTGCTTACACAAGCACGCTACCGGTTAAAGTTTGAAGAGCTATTCTACATACAACTGCGCCTGATAAAAATGAAGTTGGTGCGGCAGGATAAGTTTAAAGGAATGGCGTTTACGGATACATCCATTCTCACACAATTCTATAAAGAACATTTGCCTTTCGATTTAACCGAAGCGCAGAAGCGGGTAATTCGCGAAATCTATACCGACATGAAAAGTGGTAAGCAGATGAACCGCTTATTACAAGGCGATGTAGGCAGTGGTAAAACGATAGTGGCCTTTATCTGCATGTTGCTGGCGGTTGGCAGTGGTGCACAAGCCGCATTAATGGCACCAACCGAAATTCTGGCACAACAACATTATGCCAACTTAAAAAAGTATGCCGATAAGATGGGGCTTTCCATCGCGTTGCTTACAGGCTCAGTAAAAAAAAGTCAGCGTAAGCCTATCCACCAGGCATTGGAAGATGGCACACTTAAAATATTAGTGGGCACGCATGCTTTATTGGAAGAAGGTGTGAAGTTTCACAAACTTGGTCTGGCTATTATTGATGAACAACATCGGTTTGGTGTAGCGCAGCGCTCTAAACTCTGGCAAAAGAATGCCACTGTTTTTCCGCACGTGTTGGTGATGACGGCCACACCCATTCCGCGCACCTTGGCCATGACGTTGTATGGCGATCTGGAGATTTCGGTTATTGATGAATTACCGAAAGGACGCAAGCCGATTAAAACCTCACATCGTTATGATTCACATCGTTTACAGGTAAATGGATTTATCAGAACACAATTAAATGAGGGTCGCCAGATTTATGTTGTCTATCCGCTGATAGATGAATCGGAAAAACTTGATCTGAAACATTTAATGGATGGTTATGAAAGTTTTAGTCGTGCGTTTCCGGATGTACCCATTAGTATTGTGCATGGCCAGATGAAAGCCGATGCAAAAGATTATGAGATGGCACGCTTTGTAAAAGGCGAAACAAAAATAATGGTGGCCACTACGGTAATTGAAGTTGGTGTGGATGTGCCCAATGCATCGGTAATGGTGATTGAAAGTGCCGAACGGTTTGGCTTATCGCAATTACATCAACTGCGGGGCCGGGTTGGCCGTGGAGCCGAGCAATCGTATTGTATTTTAATGACAGGAAATAAACTCAGTGCCGATTCGCGCGTGCGCATCGACACAATGGTAAAAACAAATAATGGTTTCGAGATTTCAGAAACTGATTTGAAGTTACGCGGGCCAGGCGATTTAATGGGCACGCAACAAAGTGGTGCGCTTGATTTATTGATTGCCGATTTGGGTAAAGATGGGGAGATATTGAAAGTAGCCCGCGATGCAGCAACCGAAGTTTTGCAAACTGATCCCACCTTAGAAAAGCCCGAGAACCAAGTTGTACGCCAACAGGTAGATTCATTAAAACGCACGGTGGTTAACTGGAGCCGTATAAGCTAAAAAACTTTTTATTTAACAGTTAATACTTCTAATTTTAAAGGCACTTAACTTTTATGCGCCCACTTTTTTGCCTGCTCGCGCTGTACTTAACATCGCATTTTTTGCAAGCCCAAACCGGGGCTTATTATTTATCACATTTTACGCCACCCGATGATCGCATAGACTTTCGTAGTCGGTTTATCATGCAGGACGATCAGGGCGAATTATATTTTGCCAATCGTCAAGGCATATTGGAGTTTGATGGAAAAAACTGGAACGAAGTATTCGTTCCAGGAGCGGTACATGCAGTAGCCACCAAAGGCACCGAAGTTTATGTA
>DPSB01000402.1 GCA_003537495.1 Cytophagales bacterium
TTTCCTGCCTTTACAAGAAAGGTTCCATACCAACTTCCGGAGCAGGTTCTTCAATATCAGGTAGTAAATCAGTACTGGGCCAAGCCCGCTGGTTGGCCGGTATTACAATTAGGCCCGGGGATTTTTACAGTAAATGAAACAGAACTAAATTATGATTGGGCTAAAACCTATTTTCCGTTAATTAATAGGGCATTGGATTGGGTCAATGAGGCATACGGTGGAAGTATTCGCATAAATAATGCAAGCCTTCGCTATATTGACTCGGTAAAGCCAAAGGATTATGGCTTTGATGGTAAGTGGCAAGAGTTCATTCAAGAACATTTCAATTTTAAATTCGTTAACAACTTTAATTCAAGAGGTCTGATAAAGGGCATTCAGTTCAATCAGTATTTTGAATTGGAAGACAAATCCGAGTTACACATTTCCATGAATAGCGGTAAGTACAGAAAAACAGAAGAAGAAGCATTGATTTGGCAGACTGCCGTATTGAAAAATGGAAAATTTGAAAAAGATTCGTTAATTAGTTGGGTAAAAAATGCTCACACGATTACATCAGACCTGTTCAAGGAAATGACGAAGCCCCGATTTTATGATAGCTTCAAATGATATAATACTGGACTATGAGCCAGAAACAAGTACATCTTCCGTTTCAGAGGATATGGTTTTTTATTTAGGCGATCGAAGAGAGCCAGCAAGTAATGCTACCATTGTGATTTATAAAACATTCTCTCCATTAAGTGAGTCTGCCAGGCAAATGATTGCAAAGACAAAATCCTTTAAATCGCTACCAGATAATTGGGATGGTCACGGTGCAGTTGCTCCAACTTCTGAAAGTATTGAACGTGCAATTTTGTTTATTAAGCATGCCGATAAGAATCTTCTTCCTTTTTATTTTACAGCTCCGGGCCCGAACGGAGAGTTGGTGGTAGAATTTAAAAAAGGAAATAAAGAAGCGGCTGCTTATTTCAATTCTGATGGCACAACTGAATTGGTGATGAATGAAGGAGATGTGGTTTTTGACGAGGGGACGATTGAAAATAATTATAAAGATCTTCTTCGATTCATCAACGCCTAAGCATGCCGGAGCAAATTCTTGATTCTGACGACTTATTGCGAAGGATTATATTTGACAGTATTGATCCGCTTTACATCCGACCTGATCAAACTGTCACTTCAGTTGCTTTTCTTCCTCGTAAAATAGCTGGAGTTCTGGAAGCAGGTTTATCTGTTGACGTGTCGAGACTTACCACATATGCTACTTGCATAAGAGATGTAAGCAAGTACAGGCTTTACTCTTTGAAGGCTGGTTATGTTCGTCAGATAAATCTTGATTGTATTCACGATCCGTTAGTTGATAACGAAGCGCACGCACTAATTGTTGGTGACCTTAAAAAAACGAAGGCTAAACAGCTTTCCCTTGGTGCAACTCGCGTACCATTCCCATAAATAATTCATTTCAGTTTTTGTATCGAATGCAGACCATTCGGATTTCAAAATCCGTAATACTATAGTTCACGATTTGCAATCGTGAACAGCTCCGTTATTGTAATCTGAAATTTTTGCCCACGTAAGCCCGTTACATGTTATCGCCCCGCGCATCGCTCAAATGCCGATACAGGAAAACCAACTTCTCCAATTCTTTCATGATGGTTGGCGCGATAAGATCGGTGCTGATCTGCGCATCACCGGGCGCATAGTTTTTCCCGATACTGAACCCGTAATACATCCAATTATCGGCCTTGGTAAATTCCCACAGCGTGTCTTCATGTTGAAATGTTTCCACAGCTTTTTTATCGCCCACTATTTCTATCCAATAGCCGGCACCTAAGCCAGTGAGTAGCGTAAAAAATTGCTTTCGGTATTCCTCATGGTGCATCTGCTTCTGAAAATTTTCACGATCAACCTTGCCGGTGTTGGGTTTGCTGATTAACCCAATACTCACTTCCTTTTGCAGCAGTATAATTTGTATTGTGAAAAAATCAGCTTCGTTGCGGCCATAGGCAAGCCATAACTGTTGCAGCTTTTTATCCGGATGATCGTTGGGATCAAGGCTGCTCACTATTTTACTTATATCTGTGTCTGCGGGTAGTTTCAGGCGGGCTACATCTTTTTTAATCAGCTCATGCAGTTGAATCAGTTTGGTTTGCGCGTTCACACGTGCGGCCTGAATTTCGGGCGTAGTAAGTCGTGCCTGGCTACTGCTTAACGCAAGAAAATCTTCCTTCTTAAAAAAATGATTCTTAAACTTAATCTGATCCCAATTAAAACCAGTTGCGGTTAGTTCAATGAATTGCTTTTTCTCCTGCCGCGAGGCAATGTCGCGCTGCTTCAGTGTGGGGTACAGGTATTCGTATTCCTGAATTAATTCTTCTGAAAGTGGATTGGAAAATTCGTAATAGCCAACGAACCACGATTTCAGATTTTCAATTTCTTTAGCATCAGTAATCTTGTAGAATAGTTCTTCACCGTCTTTGATGCCATCCAATGTAAAATGACCTGAGCCAATAAACGCAACAGCTTTTCGAAACGGCAAATCGAAAATATACACGTTGGCATGAAAGAAGTTTTTTGTATAGATATTGAGTGTGATACGCCCCTGGTAGTTGCGCCAGATTCTTCTTAGTACTTCCGGTGAGGTAGGCACATCCAACCCCGTAACAATTTCCATTTTACTTTTTGTTGGGATGCGGCTTCGGATAAAATCAAACCCCGCTTCGGAGATAGCCGCAGTGGCGATGTAACAATGTTCTACTTGTTGCAGCAGTTTATCGTTGATGAAGGGGACGGCTAGTTTTTTGATGATCATGGGTGGATAGAAAAGAGGGTTGCAAATTATACATTTATGTTACGCACATTTGCCACAAAGACCCTAAGGCACAAAGAAATATTCCTTTTTGAATTGTATCGCAATAAAACCCCTTAGTGTCTTGGTGCCTTCGTGGCACCTGCCATCACTATTTACTTAAAGAAAGTTAAACTAGAATTAGCGTTATTTAAGTTTGGGGAAGCTAAACTTAAATAACAACTCCGTTAAAACACTATTTCATTCAACGCTACCTTTGTCATGATTGCATGACATCTCCCAATAACATTCGTAAAATTATCCATATTGATATGGATGCTTTTTATGCCTCGGTAGAGCAACGCGATAATCCTGCGTATCGCGGCAAGCCCATTGTGGTGGGCGGTTCGCCCGAAGGCCGCGGTGGCGTGGTAGCCGCAGCCAGTTATGAGGCGCGGAAATTTGGAATCCGCTCAGCCATGTCGTCTAAAAAAGCACAACAACTTTGCAAGCAGGTGATCTTTGTGTTTCCGCGATTTGAAGTCTATAAAGAAGTATCGCAACACATACGAAGTATTTTTCATCGGTATACCGATTTGATCGAACCGCTTTCGCTGGATGAAGCCTTTCTGGATGTAACCGAAGACAAACAACACATTGGCTCGGCTCTGGAAATAGCCAAACGCATCCGTAAAGAAATTAAAACCGAACTAAACTTAA
>DPSB01000329.1 GCA_003537495.1 Cytophagales bacterium
CAACAATTTTACCAGTTCCTGGCCCAAGACTCAGACCCATCATGGCATGACCAGTAGCAAAAATCAGGTTGCTGATTTTTTGCGAGCGACCAATATAAGGCAACCCATCTGGTGAACAAGGTCGCAACCCATGCCATACATTTTCCACTTTAGGCATAGACACATGCATGTCAGGATAATAGCGGGGTATGGAATCAACAATTCCTTTTACACGATTCATGCTGATGCGCTGATCGGTTCCGGCAATCTCCATCGTTCCACCAAAGCGAAGATCGCTCCCCATAGGAGTTACTGCTACACGTGCTTCCAAAAAAATAGAGGGTATGCAAATATTCTTCTCTACTCCTTTCAGTAAAAAACTGTAACCCTTACCTCCTTGCATGGGTAACGTAATACTCAAACGTTTTGCTACTGTACCCGACCACGAGCCACTGGCCAGTACTATTTCATCAAAATGATGTTCACCTGTTGCGGTTCTTACAGAATTAATTTTTCCATTAATTACTATAAAATCTTCTACCGGTGTATTGCTTATAAAACTTACGCCTTGCCTTTTCAAATACGGAATAAGTTGACTCATTAAATTTTGAGGCGTGAGATGGGCATCGCCTGGAAAGTAAACCGCACCTCTTGCTGTAACCCGAACATCGGGTTCAAGTACTTGTACTTCTTCCTGCGAAAGTATTTGTGCTTTAACTCCGTGATCGTTGGCAATCGTAGCCGTTTCAGCTTCCTCGTGTTCTGTTTCGGCTGTTTGGTATAACATTAGCAAACCCCGTTCAGCATAGTTGAAATTAAATGGCAGGTCCTTTGCCAATTGCTGATACTGGGCTTTGCTATAAAAACTTAATTCCTTTAATGCCGGAATTGCTGCTTGCACATGACGTTCGTTTGCATGCTTATAAAATTGAAAACCCCAACGCAATAAATCTACATTCAGTCGCGGCTTTACGTAAAACGGACTGGTAGAATTAAACATCCAGCGAATGCCTTTGGCAATCATACCTGGAGCAGCAAGCGGAATAATATGGCTCGGCACAATCATACCCGCGTTACCATGCGAACAACCATCTGACAAATCACCTTTGTCGATGATGGTTACTTCATACCCGGCTTTGTTAAGATAATATGCTGAGCTTAAACCAATGATGCCGCCTCCTATAATGCCAATTCTCATATCTCATTTTTTAAACCACATAGAAACATAGACTACAAAATTCTTTACTTACTATGTGCCTATGTGGTTAAATAACCTGAAATCCATAGGCATACGGATCATCCTGCGGATCGATGGTAATTGTATTGTGGCCATAAATTTTTGCCCAGCCTTCTACACTGGGAATGATAGCCGGTTTGCCATGCAATTCGGTTTCTTCTTCAATGCGTCCAATAAACTTCGAACCGATAATGCTTTCGTGAATAAAGTCCTGGCCCTTTCTCAATTTCCCTTTTGCATACCATTGGGCCAATCGTGCGGAGGTACCCGTACCACACGGTGAACGATCAATCGCTTTATCTCCATAGAACACGGCATTGCGTGCCGTTGAGGTTGGATCAATTACTTTACCCGTCCATAAAATATGACTGCAACCATTAATGGTTGGATTATCAGGATGCACAAAGCTGTACTTCGCATTTATGTTTTTCCGCAATGCCCGACTCCAGCTAATCAACTGATCGGCAGTGTAATGTTCTAACCCTGGAAAATTTTTCTGCACATCTACAATCGCATAAAAATTTCCACCATACGAAACATCCAGCGTAAGCTCACCCAGATCAGGACAATCAACTGTCAGGTTTTCTGCTGCGAGGTAAGCTTTCACATTCCAGATTTTTACTGACTTTACTTTGTTACCTTCCTGTTTGTATTCAATGCGAACCAATCCTGCCGGAACTTCTAAGTTTAGTACACCAGCAGTTTTAGGTTTCACCAAACCTTCTTCAATAGCAATGGTAACCGTACCAATCGTTCCATGACCGCACATGGGTAAGCAACCACTGGTTTCAATAAACAACACGCCAACATCGTTGGCCGGATCGGATGGTGGATACAAAATGCTGCCACTCATCATATCATGACCTCGCGGTTCAAACATCAATCCTTTGCGTATCCAATCATACTCGCGCAGAAAGTGTTGCCGCTTCTCGCTCATGTTGTTCCCGATCAAGTGTGGTCCGCCCTCTGCCACAACCCTAACCGGATTACCACAAGTATGTGCGTCTATGCATTTGAATGTATATACCATATCTTAAAAGTTGGCAGTAAGCAGTTGCCAGTATGCAGTCGAGAAGGTTGAAACTTTCTGCCTACTGCTGCCTGCCAACTGCCTACTCATTTCCTAAACTCACCATTAAAAATTCTCCAAATCCCCAACGGGTTATTACTCTTCAATTCGTCTGGTAACAACGATTCAGGAAAATTCTGAAATGCTACCGGCCGAACAAATCGTTTGATTGCATCAGTGCCTACTGCAGTAAACCGCGAATCAGTTGTAGCCGGAAACGGCCCACCATGCATTTGTGCCGGACAAACCTCTACACCGGTAGGAACTCCATTAATAATTAATCGACCGGCTTTTTCAATCAACACATTGATCAACACTTTGTGCTTGTTGATTTCCGCTTCATCGCCAATAATAGTAGCGGTAAGCTGGCCATGACCGCGACTTACTACTTTCGTTAGCTCCTCCAAATTTTTACACTTCACAATCAATGAAAACGGGCCGAATACTTCTTCGGATAAAGTCGGGTTTTGTAAAAATATATCTGCTGAAACAGAAGCAACCAACGGAGTGCCTTGCGCATTATTTCCTTGTGTAGTTGTTTGCCCTTCGGTCTTCACGCCCTTCTGCGCAAGCGTTTGGGTTAATCGCTTGGAATAATTATCGGCAATGCCTTGATGCAACATGGTACCCGGCACTGCTTTTTGAATTTCGGATGCCAATGCTTGAATAAATGAATTCAACGTTTCATCCTCGATAGCAATGATCAAACCGGGATTGGTACAAAACTGTCCAACACCCAACGTGATGGATGCTGCTAAACTGCTCGCTGTTTTTGCTGCATCCCGCGAAAGCGTTTCGGGTAATAGGACAACCGGGTTAATGCTACTCATCTCAGCAAAAACTGGAATCGGTTCTGCGCGTTTATTGGCCAGATCGAACAATGCCTTACCACCTGCCAATGAGCCTGTAAATCCAACTGCTTTTGTAAATGGATGTTTCACCAATGCCTGACCGATTTCAAAACCTTCACCATGCACATGTTGAAATACACCTTGTGGCATTCCGGTTTTGATAGCTGCTTTTTCAATAGCGGTAGCAACCAACTTCGATGTTTCGAGATGTGCAGGATGTGCTTTTACAATTACCGGACAACCAGCAGCCAACGCAGAAGCGGTATCACCACCTGCGGTTGAATACGCCAACGGAAAGTTTGCAGCACCAAACACTACCACGAGTCCGATGGGAACCAACATCTTTCTCATATCCGGTTTGGGTGCAGGCATGCGATTAGGTAATGCAGTATCCACACGGGCATCTACCCAAGAACCTTCTTCTACCAGATCGGCAAACATGCGGCAATGTCCTGTGGTGCGACCGCGTTCATTAATAATGCGGGCCTCCGGTAAATTGGTTTCGCGCATCGCGGTGCTTACCGATTCTGTACCCAGGGCTTCTATCTCATCGGCAATCGCTCGAAGGAATGTTGCTCTCTGTTTGCCTGAAAAATTTTTATAGGATAGAAAAGCTACCTGTGCTTTACTCAATGCTTCATCAACAATTTCCATAGTCAAGTTTGTTTTACGTCACTGGTCTCCCGGTAGCTATCGGGAGGCTTCTGGTTACTGGTTTGTACGGTATAACTTGCCTAGAGACCAGTAACCAGAGACCAGAAAGCGAGTTACAAGTTAGGCCTGGTCGCTATACCTTGACGAATAATTTTCAAAATTCGTTCCCGCTCCGCGCCTTCTAATATTAAGCGTGGTGCGCGTACAATTTCAGAACCCAAACCAACTTCTTGTTCAGCAAGTTTAATATACTGTACCAGCTTAGGATGAATATCCAACTCCAATAAAGGCAAAAACCAGCGATAGATTTTTAAGGCTTCTTCAATTTTGCCAGCTTTGGTAAGTTTATAAATGGCAACCGTTTCTTTTGGAAAGGCACAAACCAAACCCGCTACTACGCCACTGGCACCCAGCATTAATTCCTCCATGGTAATGGTATCAACACCGCAAAGAATTTTAAACCGATCGCCAAAGCGATTGATCATGCGGGTTACATTGCTCACATCGCGAGTAGATTCTTTTACCGCCTGAATGTTTTTTACCTCCGCCAACTCGGCAAACATATCCAGCGTTACTTCGATCTTATAATCAACCGGATTATTATAAATCATAATTGGTAGACCGGTTGCCTGAGCTACGGTTTTGAAATAGGTAACGGTTTCGCGATGATCGGATTTATAGCGCATGGGTGGCAACATCATTAAACCTGATGCACCATTCTTTTCGGCCTCGGCTGCTTGCTTTAATGCTTCGCGTGTACTGCCCTCGGCAATGTTCATTACAACAGGCACTTTACCAGCTACCTTCTCCACCGTAAAACGTACCAGTTCAAATTTTTCGTCATTGCTTAATACACTCGCTTCGCCTAACGTGCCACCAAGTATTACGCCTTCCCTACCGGCATCAAGTTGTGCCTTCAGATTTTTTTCGAACAATGGAAAATCCAACTTATCGTCAGATGTAAACTTGGTTGTAAGTGCCGGGTAAATACCTTGCCATGAAACTGTCATAGTAACTGAATTTTTATTCGAAGGTAAGAGATGCTGGCAATCGGAATTTCATCAGTGATAACTGATTCTGATACTATTTTGACTAATATTGGCTTCGATCCATTCAAAATCAGGTCAAAATTAAACCGACATGAAGGTTATTCCCTTTCAGGTTCCGAAAACCGGACAAGAGGCCTTTCGCCTTCAAGTTGATGCACTGCCCTACTTTTATCACCGGTTACATCAGCATTCCGAAACCCAGATTATGCTAATTGAAAAAGGTGAAGGCACACTGATTGTCGGAGATTACGTGGGGCGATTTAATGCAGGTGATGTATATGTAATTGGTAGCGGGCAGCCGCATGTTTTTCGTAGTGATGAAAGTTATTATCATACACGGAGTAAAAAGAATGTTCAGGCAACGGCTATTTACTTTGACGAACATTATGCTGGCGAAAATTTCTGGAAACTTCAGGAATTGAAAGACATCCGGCTGTTCTTAAGTAAAGTCGGAGCTATGCGTGTGGAAGCTAAAACGCAAAAAGAAGTTGTTTCGCTTATTCAACAAATTACGCAAGCGCAAAAAGCTATTAAACTAATTCTATTTTTACAATTGCTGCACGCGCTATCCCAATCAAAAAACCTGAAACGACTCTCCGTTGCTCCGGTTCAAAACCTGGCCCAGGAAGAAGACAAACGCATGAATGATGTGTTACAATTCACATTCAGGCAGAGTAATCGTAAAATAAAAATCAGCGAAGTGGCATCGGTGGCTAATCTTTCCAGTGAAGCTTTTTGTCGGTATTTTAAAATTCGCACCCGCAAGACTTACACTAATTTTCTAAATGAAGTACGCATCAGCCATGCCTGTAAAAGATTGATTGAAGGTGAACCTAACATTCAATCGGTAGCGTATGGCAGTGGGTTTCAGAATCTCTCACACTTCAACCGGCAGTTTAAAAAGGTTACCGGAAAGACACCATCAACTTACATTAAGCCAGGCAAGTAGAAATCTCCATTGTGAAGATCGCCATGTTTTTTTGACATTTGTCAAACCGGCTATTCCTTGTATTGACATACTTTAGTGGCACTTTAATACTTCGTACCCCATGTCAGACCAACAAAAACTTGACGAACTTCTTCAAAAACTTCAGGCTGCCGAAATGCGGCAACAACAACTGACGTTTGATCTTAAAGAACTTCGGAAACAACTACAAGCAGTTCAATCTAAAGAACAACCAGAAACAGAACCGGTTGAGCCAACGATTCCAACTGTTGTTGCTGAACCTGTGGTACTGCCCACCACTCCTACACCCAAGCCTGCTAAACCAAAAGAAAAAAATGCGTGGGAATATTTTATAGGGACTAACCTGCTTAATAAAATCGGGATTGCCGT
>DPSB01000331.1 GCA_003537495.1 Cytophagales bacterium
CGCGAACGGGGCATTTTGAACAAGGGAAAACTGTACGCAGGAATTTCGCCAGGGGTATACTTTGTCTCTGTCAAGGCTCCTCAACAATCTGTGGCTTCAACAAAATCAGTACGCCCCGGGGTATTAGTTAATATAGGATTCGACTATGCTATAACCAATAAAGTAGCTTTGTCAATAGGTAGTAGGTATCAAATTGTATCTGTTAAATCAAGCATGTATCAAGAAGAAAGATTTCAATGGTACCAGTTAAATTTTGGAATAAATTTAAGGTTAAATAGAAATCTAAATTACTTAAGAAGCACCTATGACTAGATCTTTACTCTGTATCCTTTCATTTTTTTCCTTACAAAGTTTTGCTCAAACTGTTTTAGGTGACCCTAAAGCAATTATCTATTCGATGGATATTGAACCTGAAAGCAAATCACTAATAGCTATTTCAGATAAAGTGAGAGTAGAACTTTGGAATTACGAAAGCCAATCACTCCTTAAAAGCTGGCAACTAGATTCGCGTGGCAACGGAGTTGCAATAGCTAACAGTACTGTAGTGGTAGCTAAACATAATGGTGTTGTTGATATTTATGATGCGTCAACCTTTGAAAAGAAAGAAAGCCAGAAGTTAACTGAAGGCATTCCGCTCTATGACGTAAAAAGAAATTCAAGAAACACATTCATTATAGTTGATGTAAAAGGAAATATCTATAAATCAGATTCTTCAAAGACACAACTAGTCTTTAGTAAATTATGTTCAACCCCAGAACCAATCATAAATTTTGATTTCATTAATTCCCAAGATGCCATTATAACTTTTCATGCAAATGGCAAGATAATGTTATGGTCACTTACTGGAAAATTATTAAAGCAAGAACAGGTCGCCAGGCAAGGAATTCTGGCCTTGGATAGCCATGTGGACGAACCCAAGATCTATGTTTCATATAAAAATGGAATGGTTCGTCTTTATAGTATTGCGCTATCTAACTTCTATAATGAGATTATTAGCTTTAGAGCTTCCAAATGGCCAGTTTCCTTAGATACGAAGAATGATGTTATCGCGATTGGTACAACCACAGGAAAAATTGAAATATCTACAAAAGTAGGAATTTACAAAACCAAACTTCAATCAATTGCAAATGTAATTCAAATTCTACCAGACCAGCTTCCAAAAATAATTTTAGCAATAGGCACACATGGTAATGGGATTAGAATCATAAGTGCTACAAATATGAAGTTCAATTAAGCACAACCACGCCTACTCAAACTCAATCCGCATCTTCCTGATCCTATCTTCCAATCTTTCTGAAGTAAGCCTTTCTCTTGTACGATCTACCATAATTGGAAAAGCAAAGGGTGTGGGCTTTTCCGGTTCGGTAATAATTATTTTCTGATGGGCGATTCTATCCAATGCTTTGCGCAAACGCGCTTCCTCCAATTGAAAGTCCATTACCTCTTCAAATGCCTGCTGCAGCAACAGGTTGTGCGTTTCATATTCATGAAACACATTGAAAAATAATTGTGATGAAGATTGCAGGTGGCGCTCTTTTATTTTCTGGCCCGGCAAACCTTTAAAAATCAAACCCGAGATGGCGGCAATGTCGCGGAACTTTCGCTTTGCCATCTCAGTAGAGTTGATACTCGCCTGAATGTCTTTCAATAAATCATCCACACCCAACACGTTGGTTTCAATGGCTTCATAGATCGGTATCTCCTGATCGGACAACAATTCAAAACCATAATCATTCATGGCAATGGAAAATGTTATGGGTTGTATTTGCGCCATGCGATACGCCACCAATGCCGCCATACCTTCGTGTACTGCGCGACCTTCAAACGGATACATCAGTACATGATAGCCTTCGTTGGTATGAAAGTATTCAACCAGAAATTCATTTTTCTTCGGTAAGTGCGAACGATCCCGCTGCAAGTGCATCAACGGTTGTAAAAATTTCATTTCAGCATCTGATTCCATGCCAGTGGCTGCTTCATCAATCTTCACCCGAATCATTTCGCTTAACTGCGATGACAACGGCATGCGTCCGCCCTGCCACGAGGGCACCTTACCCGTTTTCTTTTTTGATTTACGAACCTGCGCCTCCATCTCTTTAATACGTACCAACTCCAGACTTTGGCCAGCAAACCAAAACACATCGCCAATCTTTAAGCTGGAAATAAAATATTCTTCAATCGTACCCAGAAATTTTCCGCTAACATATTTCACATACAACAAACTATCGCCTACAATGGCGCCAATCGATAGGCGATGTTTAAAGGCAATACGTTTGTTCTCTACTTTGAAAACACCTTGCTCCACTACAACTTTTCGATATTCATTGTAGGCAGTTAATGCTTCACCACCCGTGGTAATAAAACTGAGTAACCAGTTCCATTCATCATCGGTTATAGAAGCATAACTAACTGTACTACGAACTTCTTGCAAAATTTCTTCTTGCCGGAACCCATCCGACACGGCCAGTGTAATTAAATATTGAATCAACACATCGAACGACCTGAGGTAAGGCAACCGATCTTCAACAATATTCCGATGCATGGCCTCGCGCAAAGCAGCACCTTCGGTTAACTCAAGCGAGTTGGTAGGTAAAAAGTAAATTTTACTTACTGCACCGGGTTGGTGGCCGCTTCTACCTGCGCGCTGTAAAAATCGGGCAACACCTTTTGGGCTGCCTACTTGTATTACCATCTCTACCGGACGAAAATCTACACCCAAATCCAAACTGGAAGTACATACAACAGCTTTCAATTTACCAGCATGAAGTTGGTCTTCTACCCAATCGCGAAGTTCTTTGCTGATGGAACCGTGGTGCATGGCAATCACTCCTGAAAGTTCGGGTGCAGCATCCAACATTTTCTGATACCAGATTTCGGCAAACGATCGGGTATTGGTGAAGATGAGCGTACTATTGCTCTGCTTCACAATCGGAATAACTTTATCGAGCAACTGAATCCCCAGGTGGCCTGACCACGGCATGCGTTCCACTTCATCCGGAAAGATGGAAACAATTTCAACTTGCTTGCTGATGTTTGCTTTTACTACTTTGATTTTTTGTTCTGTAAAAAAGTTGCCCAACAATATTTGCATGGACTGCTCCATGTTACCAATGGTAGCCGAAATACCCCAGATGCGCAGGTGTGGCGAGATAGTTTTTAATCGCGAAAGCGCAAGTTCCATCATTACCCCGCGTTTGGAACCCATCAGTTCGTGCCACTCATCTATTACGATGGTTCGTAAATCGGCAAAGTAATCGGCATACCCT
>DPSB01000041.1:0-264 GCA_003537495.1 Cytophagales bacterium
GGCATCAGTTTTATACTTCTACTATTGACACTATTACACTAAGTGAAAGTTTAAAAAATGCGGATGTGGTGATTGGGGCTTTGCGTGCTGAGAAAGGCAAGGTGAGGCATGTGGTGTCGGAAGAAATGGTGAAACAAATGAAGCCTGATTCTTTAATTATTGATTTGAGTATTGATCAGGGCGGTTGCATTGAAACATCCGAAACAACAACCTTAAACAGACCGGTGTTTCGCAAGCATGACATTATTCATTATTGTGTCCCCA
>DPSB01000041.1:521-4137 GCA_003537495.1 Cytophagales bacterium
ATCATTATTGTGTCCCCAACGTGGCATCGCGCGTAGCTACTACCGCTACAACTGCTTTGAGTAATATCTTTACACCAACCATTTTACGAGCAGCAGAAGAGGGTGGTGTGGAGGAAATGATTTTTTCGCACAAGTGGTTTATGAAGGGTGTTTACACCTATAAAGGGTCACTTACAAATGAATCAGTTGCGCGTAAATTTGGAATGAAATTTAAAAATATTGAGTTGCTGCTGGCAGCAAGAGTTTAAAGTTTTCTCAACGCCTCTTCATATGATTTTATCTTAGCCTCGGCATCAGCTTTTTTCTTACGCTCGGCATCAATAACCTGTGCTGGTGCGCTTGATACAAACCGTTCGTTTTCTAATTTTTTATTTACCGATGCCAGAAAGCCTTTCTGATACTCAAGGTCTTTCAGGATAGTTTCTTTTTCTTTAGCGGAATCAACTTTCCCTTTCAGCACCGCAATGTATTCTGTGGTACCAACCAGTAGCGATGTGCCTACAGGTTTTTCTGAGCCACTCAACAAATCATTCAGGTTAGCCAGCTTCTTAGTAATTGACCAGAATTTCTGAATACCGGTTTTGCTGCAATACAAGGTAATGGCTTCTTTGGGCGATAAACCTTTTGAGTTGCGCAGGTTGCGTACTTGCGCAATTAAATCAAAAGCAACTGCTGCTTCGGAGATAACAGTTATATCAATTGAGCCAACCTGCGGCCAACTTGCCACAATAATATTTTCTTTCGCTTTGCGAGAAGCAAGTTCGCTCCACAGTTCTTCCGTAATGAATGGCATAAAAGGATGTAGAACTTTCAATACGGATTCAAAAAGCGAAACTGTTTTTGAGTAGGTAGCACCATCAATCGGTTTGCCGTATTCTGGTTTTATCATTTCCAGATACCATGCACAGAAATCATCCCAGATTAATTTATAAACTGTTTGTAACGCATCGGACATGCGGAATTTACTGAAGTGATCGTTGATCTCTACCAGCGATTGGTTAAACTTTGATTCGAACCATTCAATGGCGATAGTACACTCCTGCGGTTGTAGTAATGATTGATCAACTTCCCAACCCTTTACTAACCGGAATGCATTCCAGATTTTATTGGCAAAATTGCGACCTTGTTCTACTAATTTTTCATCGTACAACAAATCGTTACCGGCAGGCGAACTAAACAACATACCGGTGCGCACCGCATCGGCACCATGTGTGGCTATTAATTCGAGCGGATCGGGTGAGTTACCCAGCGACTTAGACATTTTGCGCCCTTGCTTATCGCGCACAATGCCGGTTAAGTAAACATGTTCAAATGGTTTTTTATCCATGTACTCGTAACCCGCAATAATCATCCGGGCAACCCAGAAAAATAAAATCTCGGGTGCTGTTACCAACACATTGGTAGGGTAGAAGAAATCCAGATCTTTGTTTTTACCGGGAATAATTTTTCCGGTTGTACTGTCAAAGAACTCGTTTTTGAAGCCACCAAAAACTTCAATCGGCCACAGCCAACTCGATGCCCAGGTATCTAGTACATCGGCATCTTGCCTTAAATCTTTTTCAGTTAGTGCACGACCACATTTTTGTGATCCAACTTTGAGAGCTTCTTCAATTGATTCGGCCACTACAAAATCATTTTCGCCTGTACCATAGTAATAAGCAGGTATGCGATGGCCCCACCACAACTGGCGTGAGATACACCAGTCGCGAACGTTCTCCATCCAATGGCGGTAGGTATTCTTAAACTTTGCCGGATGAAGTTTGATTTCATCTTCCTCTACGGAATCGTAAGCCCGTTTTGAAATCTCTTTCATTTTTATGAACCACTGTAATGAAAGTTTGGGTTCAATTACGGTATTGGTTCTTTCAGAGCGACCAATGCGCGTTATAAATTCTTCTTCTTTAACCAGGTGGCCGGCTTCACGTAAGTCTTTCACAATTTCTTTGCGTACCGCAAAGCGATCTTTACCAAAGAATTTCGGTAACTCACTTTTTTCATTAATGGTACCATCATCATTAATGGTATCAATAATGGGGAGCTTGTGGCGCAAGCCAATTTCATAATCGTTTACATCGTGTGCCGGTGTAACTTTTAAACAACCGGTTCCAAATTCTTTATCTACATAGGCATCGGCAATTACCGGTATCTCTCTGTTGATAAACGGAACAAGTATTTTCTTTCCGATCAAATGTTGATAGCGTTCATCAGTTGGGTTTACGGCAATGGCCACATCGCCCATAATCGTTTCGGGGCGTTGGGTAGCAATGGTAATCCATTCGTCTGCGGTATCTTTCACCTTGTAGCGAATGGAGTACAACATAGATTTTTCACCATCTTCCTTATACAATACTTCTTCGTTCGATACCGTGGTCTTCGCTTCCACATCCCAGTTAATCATGCGCTGGCCGCGATAGATATAGCCTTTGTTATACAAATCAACAAATACGCGAATAACCGCTTTGTAATAATCGGGATCCATCGTAAAAGAAGTGCGATCCCAATCGCATGAAGCGCCTAATTTTTTAAGTTGTTCCAGAATAATGCCGCCATATTTTTCTTTCCATTCCCACGCATACTTCAAAAACTCATCGCGTGTAAGCTGCGATTTCTTAATACCTTTTTCACGCAGCATTTGCACTACTTTGGCTTCGGTTGCAATCGAAGCATGATCGGTACCCGGAACCCAACACGCTTCTTTGCCTTCCATACGGGCTTTGCGGATGAGTACATCCTGAATGGTATTATTGAGCATGTGGCCCATGTGCAACACTCCGGTTACATTGGGTGGGGGGATTACGATGCAAAATGGTTCTTTACCAGAACTTGAATTGGCTTTGAAAAAACCAGCCTCCATCCAATACTGGTACCATTTATCTTCAACTTCGGCTGGGTTATACTTTGTAGAAAGTGACATAAAAACGCTAAAAACGAGGTAATAAGTCGGCAAAAATAATGAAAAATGCCGTGTGGTAAGAGTGTGGCTTTAGCCATTTAAACAACAACAAATCCAACCTACGGGTGTTATTCGTATGTTTAACAATTAATTCAGATTTTAAGATATGAGCAACGCCCCAGCAACAATAGAAAACATCAAGTCAGAGCAGATAGAATGGAAGCAGTTATGGAGCCTTGCTGCTCTATATGGTTCTATTGTTATCGGTTGGATTGCCTATCACCGCTATCAACCTAAACTATTAAATCAGTTTAACTTCACGGAATTTACATTGGCGTTGATTACCGTGCAAGGTATTGTGTTGGTACTAACTCCACCTATTGCTGGCCGTATTGGCGATCGGTTTCGGTTTAAACAAGGACAAGGTCATCGCCTTCCAATAATTTCATCGGGAATAAGTTTTGCAGCCATGGTTTTTATGGCTGTAGCATTTACATTATTGGGAAATCCAGGCGAAGTGTTCCGATGGATCCTGCCGATCTTGATAGTGTTGTGGTTAATCTCCATGAGTATTTTCACCAGTCCTGCACTTTCCACACTAGAGTTGTTTACGCCTGTTGATAAATTACCGCGCGCGATGGCTATACTTACCATTGTAGGTAATTTAATTTATTCGTTAGAGCCGGTTATAGTTGATCTGATTGATTATCTGGGTGCGCCTAT
>DPSB01000520.1 GCA_003537495.1 Cytophagales bacterium
AACCCATAAGAACAATGCAAAGAAGATACAAGCCAAACCAATTTCCAGTAAACCGATGCCACCGTTGTACTGCATAATACCTGGTGTAATCATGTTATAGAAATCGAACCAGTGACCCACAATTACAATCGGGCAAACTACTTTCAACATAGCAATGTGGCGCTTGGCATCGCGCGTCATTAATAACAAGAACGGCAACACAAAGTTTAGGATCAGGTTAGCATAGAATATCCATGAGTATGGAGAATGTTGCAGGCGTTCGATGAAGTAAACGGTTTCTTCCGGAATGTTGGCATAGTAAATCAACATGAACTGACTAAACCAGATGTATGTCCAGAATACACTAAACGCAAATACAAACTTACCTAAATCGTGCAGGTGATTGGCGTTTACCATTTTCAGGTAGCCGGCATCTTTCAGGTTAACTACAATTAACGTAATAGTAGCTAAACCTGTTACCCACCAGCTTGCAAACACATACCAGCCAAACATAGTACTGAACCAGTGTGGATCGATACTCATTACCCAATCCCATGCAGCTACCGATGAACTCACAGCAAAAATGATCAGGAACACAGCAGAAAGTTTACGGGCTGAGTACCAGTGTTGTGTACCGCCTTCTAAATCCTCGGTCAGCATTTGTTTTTTGATGAGGGTATAAAACCAGTACCACAAGGAAAAGAATGCTACCATGCGCAGGATGTAGAAAGTTGGGAAACCACCTTTCGATCCTAACCAGAAAAAGTAAACACTCTTCTGATCGAGAATTTTATCATAGTCCGCAGAAGCTGGATCATATAAATCATGATGCGTCCAATGGAAAAGATCGCCTTTAGCAACGAACCAGATAATCAGCATCAACACTCCAGCAATGGGAATCCACTGGCCCATAGCAAGCGGAATACGCTTGATGGGAGCTGACCAACCTGCCTGTGCCGCATATTGTATTGCTACAAAGAACAACCCGATAATACCAATTCCTGTGAAGAAGATATTGTTATGCCACAAGGAAGTATAGATTCTCTTCAACCAAACCGGGCTACCATGGTGGCCACCTTCTTCGGTTGCCGCAGCTTCCGGATCGGTGCTGGCTACTAATGTTTTGGCGGCTTCTATTGATCCGTGTTCAGCACCTTCATGATGCCCACCGGAATTCATAGCCATAATAACACCCAGCACAAATAGTAAAATACCAACTCCAAACAGAATGGAGATTTTACGCTTTGCTTCCGGTTTAAAAATGTACTGTTCGTCTGCTGCCATTGATATAGGTATCTAAGTAGAGATTAATTCTTTTGAAGTTGTTTTACGTAGCGGGCAATCTTCCAGCGCTCTTCTTCGCTAACCTGCGAACCATGTGCGCCCATCAATCCTTTTCCGTATGTAATTACATGGAAGATATGACCTTCTGTTACGCCTTTAATTGCATCACCGGTAAGGTTAGCCACGCCAGGATATTTATCGGCTACTTTGCCATCGCCAGCACCTTTAGCCCCGTGGCAATGCTTGCAGTTGATTTCATAAAGCATTTTACCCTGATCCAGAATAGCCGTAGATTCAGCAAGCGGATTGATTAACTTATTTGCCAGACGCAAACCGGTTGTGTCGTTTGCTCCGCGGTACGGCAACCAACCATTAGCAGTTCTGCGCACTGTGTTGGGAGCCGGAAGGCGCATATTCATTGCAAATGGATTAAACTTGTTGGTATTGTAATACTCACCCCGACCGTTATCCAACGAGTTTACCATTACCCCATACCCTTTATCGGTAATTTGAGTAAGGGGTTCATACGCTACCGAGTGATACATGTTGGGGGCATATTCCAAACCTTGATAGTCGCCACCAGCTTTACAACCTGCCAGCAACAAGGCTCCAGCCACACCCCATATTCCTAACTTAATACGCATATTCAGCATAATTAAAAGTTCTTTTCATTTACTTCCGATGCACCATTGGCTTTCAGAATCTGGCCAATTTCATCTTTGCTCAATTTGTTTGCTGCAAGATCAATAGCCATTACGTGCTTATCGTCTGTGCTGCGGATGTCGTACGTGCGAGGTGTTTTATAAGGTTTCATATCGCTCACAATAAAAAACGTGGCCACCATACCCAACGCTGAAAGCAAAACGGTTAACTCGAACGTTACCGGAATAAAAGGTGGCAACGAAACAAAGTTTTTACCACCAATAATCATGGGCCAGTCAAAACCCAGCATCCAGATTTGCATGGTTAATGCAAGGCTGGTTCCGGTTAAACCGAACAAGAATGCTGCAATAGGTAAACGCGAACGCTTATAACCCAATACTTCATCCAGGCCATGAACGGGAAACGGGGTATACACCTCGTGTATTTTCACGCCTTTTTCACGAATGCCTTCAACGCCATGAAGCAAGATGTCTTCATCGTCAAAAATACCTACCAGAAATTTTTCGCCAGTGCTGCTCATATCTGTTAATGCTTCTTTTCGGAAGATGATTTAATAATACTTTTTACTTCGGCCATGTTGATTACTGGGAAGAACTTGGCAAACAGGAAGAATGCGGTAAAGAACAACCCGAATGTGAAGATGTATTCACCCAAATCGTACACAGTAGGATAAAACATCGACCAGCTTGAAGGCAGGTAATCGCGGTGGATAGAGGTTACGATAATTACAAAACGTTCGAACCACATACCAATGTTTACAATTATTGACAGCACAAATGTGGCTACGATATTGGTTCTGATTTTCTTGAACCAGAAAAGTTGTGGTGAAATAACATTACATGTCATCATTGACCAGTAAGCCCACCAGTATGGACCGGTTGCGCGGTTGTAGAACGCATAGAATTCAGCCGGCACCATACCGTACCAGGCTACAAAGAACTCCGTGATATATGCAATACCTACAATTGAACCGGTGATGATGATTACAATGTTCATCAACTCGATATGATAGATGGTGATGTAATCTTCCAGCTTAAATACTTTACGGGTTACAATCAATAAGGTAAGTACCATCGCAAACCCAGAGAAGATCGCACCAGCCACAAAGTATGGCGGGAAGATGGTGGTGTGCCAGCCCGGTACAACCGAAGTTGCAAAGTCGAACGATACAATAGTGTGAACTGAAAGTACAAGTGGTGTAGATAAACCCGCAAGGATTAATGCCACTGACTCGTAACGCATCCATGTTTTTGCGGCACCATCCCAACCAAAGCTAAGCGCATTGTATATAGTTGCGCGGGTTTTGTTACCCATACGCGTTGCGCGGTCGCGGATAACTGCAAAGTCCGGAATAAGACCAATGTACCAGAATACCAGCGATACGGTGAAGTAAGTCGAGATCGCAAACACATCCCACAACAGTGGTGAGTTAAAGTTTGCCCATAATGAACCCCAGGTGTTAGGTAGTGGCAAAGCCCAATAGAAACCTAACCACAACCGGCCCATGTGTGCCAGCGGGAAAGTAGCTGCGCAAATTACCGCGAAGATGGTCATCGCCTCAGCTGCACGGTTAATAGACATTCTCCACTTCTGGCGGAACAACAATAAGATAGCCGAAATAAGTGTACCTGCGTGACCAATACCTACCCACCAAACGAAGTTGGTAATATCCCACGCCCAGCCTACTGTTTTATTCAATCCCCAAAGGCCAATCCCTTCCCATAAGAGTGCGGCCAGGCAGTAAAAGCCAAAGCCGAAAAGGACAAGAGAACTTAAAAACGCTATCCACCACAAGCGGTTAGGTTTGTTCTCTACATGCCGGCTAATATCTTCCGATACATCGCGTACCGTTTTGCCGCCAGTGATTAGTGATTCCCGTACTGATGAAGTTGCTTGCATACTTTGGTTCGTATCAGTTCCTGTTCAAAAATTTTATGCGTTCTTAGATTCTTTATCCTTGTTACGGATCTTCGTTAAGTAGAAGATGTTTGGCTTAACCCCGATTTCTTCCAGCACTCGGTAAGCACGTGGGTTAGTAACCTTCTTGTCGATTCCATAATCCACAACGGTTTCTTTTTTACCGTCTATCTCTACTTCTTTATACTGGGTTTCAATGCCCAACACTTTGCTGATTTTGCTTTCGGGATCGTTCATATCGCCAAACAAAATAGCACCGGTAGAGCAGGCAGCCTGACAAGCCGTTACTACTTCACCATCCTTCATGGTTCTACGCTCTTTCTTGGCTGTAAGCTTACCGCTTTGAATGCGTTGCACGCAGAACGAACATTTCTCCATTACACCGCGTGAACGAACGGTTACATCCGGATTTAACACCATGCGACCTAAGTCGGTATTCATGGCTGGGTTAGCATTCAAGAACTGGTTGTTATCGTGATACTTGAACCAGTTGAATCTTCTTACTTTATAAGGACAGTTGTTTGCGCAATAGCGAGTACCTATACAACGGTTATAAGTCATTTGATTAAGACCTTCTGTGCTGTGTGTGGTTGCCGCAACCGGACACACCGTTTCGCAAGGTGCATTGTTACAATGCTGACACATCATGGGTTGGAATACTACTTCAGGATTTTCTGAAGCTTTTTCCATACCAATATAATCTTCTACATCAGCTTCGGAAGAGTAGTAGCGATCGATCCGCAACCAATGCATTTCTCTGCGATTGATTACTTCTTGCTTACCCACCAGTGCCACATTGTTTTCTACATTACAAGCCACTACACAAGAGCCACAACCGGTACACGTGTTCAGGTCAACGGCCATTCCCCAATGGTGATTTTTATAATCGTGGCCTTTCCACAAACTCAATGTTGCAGGAAGCACTTTCTTATCCCATGATGTTATCTTGGGAGCTTTATCGTTCCACTCTTGCGGATTGCTCAGGTAATCAGAAAGTACAGACTCTTGTACCACGTTGGCACGGCCCATGTATGTTTGATGAATCTGGGTTTGCGCAATCTGAAAAGCAGTTTCTGTTTTCTCGATTTTAACACCAGCTGTAACGCTGTAGCCAAGTGATTCACCAAGGGTAAGCAATGGATACGCATTGGCACCAATTTCTTTACCTACTAAACCTACCTGTGTGCGGCCGTATCCTAATGCAACGCCCAATGTTCCTTTTGCCTGACCGGGCTGAACCAACGCAGCTACCGTAATGGTTTTACCGTTGGCCGTAATATTTACTAATTGAGTTCTGCCTTCAGCATCGTTGTTAATTCCTAATTCAGTTGCATCAGCCAATGAAACAGTTACATAATGATCCCATGTTGCTTTGGTAATAGGATCGGGTAATTCTTGTAACAATGGATTGTTGGCTTGTGAGCCAGTTCCTAAACCACACGTTTCATACAGTAATAATTCAAAACCTGAATTTGATGCAGAGTACGTAGAAGCAATCGCAGACAATGCGCTGTCGGCATTTCCATTGAAGGAAGCCGCAGATGAATTGTTTGCTACTTCAAACACGCCATCGTATAAGCACTTATCCCAGAAGTTCTGGAAATCCAGTCCACCGGAAGCAGCAAAGAAGCGATTTCTCCAGTACTCTTGAACGAATGTGAAGTAATCGGTATTGGTTTCACCAGCCCACACCAGAAAACTCTCTTGTGCCTGACGGGTTTTAAATATAGGTGTAATTGCAGGTTGCGATAAGCTGAATGAATTCAACTTAGGCTCTGCATCGTTCCATGATTCTAAGTAATGATGATCGGCTGCGATATAACCTGAAGCCGAAGCTGTTTCATCTGGTGTTGTTGAAGTTGAAACAGTAAGGCTGATACCCTTCAATGCTTTGCCTAACTCGGCACCTTGCGGATGATCGTAAACCGGGTTACAGTTGTAGAAGATAACACCATCCACTTTACCGCTGGTAGCTTCGGCTACAAATGCAGCCATTTCCTCATCGTTACCCTGACGGAAATTAACCGGAGCACTTGTGTTAATTGTGGTGCCGTAGCTTCCCAACAAGTTATTGATTGCGTTAACTACAACCTGCACATTCTTATCATTCGAGCCGCTTACCACCAATGCCTTTCCGGCATTTGCTTTTAATTCGGCTGCTGCTTTTTCAAGATGTGTAACTCCATCTATTCCGGTAGAACCGCTTCCTGAAATCAATTTGTAAAGTTGCGCTACTACCAATCCTTCCTGAGAAGGCTTGATAGCCGTGCGGTAATCAGCATTTGCACCGGTAAGTGAAAGGTTAGACTCAAATGCATACAAGCGCGACATCTCTTTCTTCTCGGCCGTAATCTCGCGGTTGGTTGCAAATTGCTTCGTGAATTCGATAGGCGATAACCAAGTTCCTAAGAAATCGGCACCCACACTTACAATTACTTTCGCTTTGCTGAAATCGTATGAAGGAATAATGGCCGCACCCAATGATTCCTGATTAGCTTTTACAATTCCGTAATATGAAACAGGATCGTACTGAACTACTTTTGTAGTTGGGTATTTGGTCTTGAATTTTTCAATAGCTGCTTTTGTGCTTGGACTCAGAATAGTATTGCTCACAATTCTGATCTGGCCACCTTTTGCAGCAATCTCAGTAAGCTTGGCTAAAATTTCTTTATCAACAGTTTCCCAATCGGAAGCCTTCTCGCCTACGCGTGGGCCACGCAACCGGAAGTTATCGTACAACGATAACACCGAAGCTTCAACCTGTGCGCTGGTTCCACCCATGGTAACTTTTGATAAGCTGTTACCATCAATCTTTATCGGACGACCATCTCTTACCTTAACAACAATGCTGCAATAATCGCCACCATTAATATAGGTGCTTGCGTAGTAGTTCGGGATGCCCGGATCAGCATCAACAGGCTTGCTAACATAAGGAATTGCTTTACGGATAGGAGCTTCGCAGGCAGCCAATGAAGCTGCGGCTACGCTAAAGC
>DPSB01000260.1 GCA_003537495.1 Cytophagales bacterium
CAGCTTATAATACAAACCGGTTTTACCTTCCAGGTTTTTCATAGCCACTTCATGCGCAATTGCATTGTCTTTGGGATATATTTTATCTTCTATCTCCAATCCTCGGTAAGTGGCTTTGAAAGTAGGTCTTCCGGCTTCATCTACGGTATATCCTTTCGAACGATACTCTCCTTGTGCTACTTCTGCTTCGCGTGCAATTACAGGAAACCCTTCACTGGCTGAATTAAGAAACGCAAGTGGTTGATTGTTGAAAAGAAATAACGTAGCACCTAAGGGTTTGAACGAACCATCGCCCCGATCATGCCACATCGGTGTTGCATCCACAAACTCACCACGCCAAATACACGCAAGATTTCCAGCTTTCAAATCATAGACATAGTGAACACCGGAAGGATCGCCAACACCTATGGTATGTGTTAACCGTTGTTTGTAATCATTTTTAAAATCGAGGAAAGCCCGCAACAACTTGGGCGAGTTTGTTGGGTTGAGTAAAATAGGAGAAACGGGTTGATCGTTGGGCGGATAAGAATTAAACGCGTGTAGCGCTTTAAGATCTGCTCCGGCTTGAACATAAAAGCCCAGTCGAGGTGGCATCCACGAAGCATTTTTATAATTGATGATTTCGAAGGGATAGGATCCAGCTTTAAGATTGATGGTTGCCTGGTTAGTTGGCCACCAGCCATCGCCACTTTGTGCATTAACTAACTGTTGGTTGTTGATGGTTAATCGTGCTCCACCAGTGTAAGCAAGCAGAAACCGATAATCCGAATCATCTGATACCGTAAGTGTTCCGGTATAACGTGTACCGTAAGCATCTTCATTTTCTAAAATCTCACAGCTTAGTTCAGAAAGTTTGCCACTTGCAGCAACCGGCAACGAAACAAAATCAGAAATCAACTTATAATTACCATACCAGGTTTGATAAGCCACATCGCTGATGTTTACGGAAACTGGCTTAATAGCGGTGTACTTGATATTGCGAATAGCCACCGGACCATGATCACCTTGAATCATCAACGGACCGGTTGGCTTTTCATTGTTTTCAATCGGGCCACCAGTTGGTAATGGCACTTCTACATTTTCATGGATGCGAATGCCATTCAGATCGACATATACAAAGCGAGCGTTTTCAATTTTGTTGCCTGCTGCATCGAAGCGAGGCGCACGAAATGAGATTTTAAATTTCTGCCAAAGGCCAGGCGCTTTCGCGGGATTGCTTAATGGAGCTTTGCCCATATAAATTTTCCCTTTCTCGTTTTCCCAGTTGCGATAGATACCACCGATGTCAGAATACTTTGGGGTTTGCACACCCCAGCTATCGAGTAATTGCACCTCGTAGCGGCCTTGCAAATAAATGCCCGAGTTGGAACCGCGCGGCAACATTACTTCCAGTTCAAGTTCAAGATCGCCATGTTCCAGATTGGTAACGAGATGATCTTTCTTCGAATCATCATTCATGTTAAGCAGAATGCCGGTGCCTGATGTGAAGGTTACTGCTTTTTGCTCGGTTATAGCAACCTCTCCTTTGGTTTTTTTGCCACGCTTTTCGATTACCGGTTGCAATTCCGTTTTTCCCTTTTCATGAATGTCGAGATTGGGATTGATCACCACATCGCCCACAATTTGCCAATTGCCTGCTTGCGGCTTAAATGCAGACAGATCGGTTAGGTTTAACTTGGTTTGTGCCCCCGCCATCGTGCACACAAGGCTTGCCAAAACAAGCATGAATCTTTTCATAATTAAAGTGTAATGTGAGCCACGAATATCTGATTCCTGATGGCCATTCCCAAACATTAAACAACCGGATTTTTTATCCGTTAAAACCTCGGTAACTTTGGCGTTATGCACCTGATCGATAAAATCAAATCGCTAGCTGAAAGTTTACAGCCCGAAGTAGTTCAATGGCGCAGGCATTTACATGCCAACCCGGAACTTTCGTACGATGAATTTAATACCGCAAAGTTTGTAGCTGAACAATTAAAATCATTTGGGTTGGAGCCGGTACCCATGGCTACTACCGGACTGGTTGCCCTTATTCAGGGTAAACCCGGAAAAAATACAATTGCTTTGCGGGCCGATATGGATGCGTTGCCCATTGAAGAAAAAAATAATGTTTCCTATAAATCAACAAAGCCAGGCGTGATGCACGCGTGTGGTCACGATGTGCATACCGCTTCATTATTAGGTACTGCGAGAATTCTATCGCAACTTAAAAATGAATTTGAAGGCACCGTGAAATTGATCTTTCAGCCCGGTGAAGAAAAAAATCCAGGTGGTGCATCGTACATGATTAAGGAAGGCGCATTACAAAATCCAACACCGGCATCTATTATCGGGCAACATGTAATGCCGTTGGTTCCAGTTGGTAAAGTGGGCTTTCGCGAAGGCATGTACATGGCCAGCAGCGATGAAATTTATTTGAAAGTAATTGGTAAGGGCGGGCACGGTGCCGCCCCGGAACTTGCTATAGATCCGGTAGTGATTGCATCGCATATTATTATTGCCTTGCAGCAAGTAATCAGTCGCAATGCAAGCCCGAAGCAACCTACCGTATTAACATTTGGTCGCATTGTGGGCGAAGGTGCAACGAACATCATTCCCAATGAAGTAAATATTGCCGGTACGTTTCGGGCATTGAATGAGCAGTGGCGTAAAGAAGGCCTGGAGAAAATTGAAAAGATGGCTAAAGGTATTGCTGAAAGTATGGGCGGCAAATGTGAAGTAACCATTTCGCACGGGTCTCCTTACCTGGAAAATAATCCGGAGCTTACGCGAAGAATCCGCCAGGCAGCAGAAGCATATGTGGGTAAAGAAAATGTGGTTGACATTGATCTTACATTGGGCTCTGAAGACTTTGCTTACTACTCGCACGTAGTGCCGGCATCGTTTTACCGGTTGGGTACCCGCAACGAAGCAAAGGGATTAACTTCGTATGTGCACTCTCCTACTTTTGATATTGATGAAGATGCGCTGAAGCTTGGCCCCGGCCTGATGGCGTGGCTGGCTATTACTGAACTTGCTTCCTGAATTAAGTAATTGTTAAGTGGCATACTTGTTCGTACCCATAAGTATATTTACACATTATGATAGAACAAGCGCCCGTTGAGCCCGTACCGAATCGGTGGCAACCGGTTGTCCGCAATACAGCCTACATTCTGGGTGCGCTACTCATTTTTTTATTTGCGCTTAACCTGATGATTTCTTCGTTGCAGTATCTGGGCAAAGATGCTGAAGACTTAATTCTGCAAACAACTGCCAATCCGTTTACGGCTTTATTCATCGGGCTATTACTTACAGCATTAATTCAAAGCAGTTCAGCCACGACAACTATGGCGGTAGCGTTGGTGGCTTCGGGGGCTATGCCTTTAAACAGTGCCATCCCCTTTATTATGGGAGCTAATGTAGGGACTACTATCACCAGTACCATTATATCTCTCGGCTTCATCACCAAAAAGAAAGAATTCAGGCGGGCTGTAGCAACCGGTACCTACCACGACTTTTTTAACATCTTAACTGTTGTGTTGCTCTTCCCGCTGGAATATTATTTCGGATTTTTATCGGCCATTGCCCACTATGTAGGCACCACGTTGTTTCATGAGCCTATCACCAACTCTTCCGAAAGTTTTTCTTTGTTAGGTTGGGGTGGCGATTCAATCATCAAATTTATTATTACCAC
>DPSB01000089.1 GCA_003537495.1 Cytophagales bacterium
TGTAAACGAACCCGATCCCGTGCCAGATAGCATTAAGATTACTGTAAACCTCGCCAACAAAAAACAAGAAATGATTGGCTTTGGAGGTGCGCTTACCTGGTACAGCAACTGGCTTACTACGCATAACAAAGCAAATGAAATAGCCGACCTGATGTTTACCGATTTGGGCATTGATATTATCCGGCTAAAAACCTGGTATTATCCTGACAACTATCCAACCAACAAGGCAGTAAGCAATATGTCGAACATCGGAAACAATGATTATGCGAAAGCCCATTGGGATGCCACAAACCAATTGTACGAGATGGCTAAAGAAAGAGACGCCAGCATAAAAACATTGTTATGTTCCTGGGGGCCGCCCGTATCGTTAAAAGATAACAACTCTCTGCGCGAGGGCACTTTAAAAAAGGATGCAAATGGGTTTATGTACGATGAGTTTGCCGAATACTGGGATGATTTGCTGGAGTACACACCATTTGATCCGGACTACATCAGCATTCAGAATGAACCCACCTATGTTAATTCAAACTGGACAACCTGCCGCTGGTCTATTAACGAAACGACTTTATTACCGGGATATAACACAGCACTTAACAAAATATATGATAAAATAAAAAACCGCACACACGTACCACTATTGGTTGGCCCCGAGTCTCAGGATATTCCAACGTTTGGTCCGTTTGTAAATGTGCTAAAGGATAATCCAAACGCTGCTGTGTTTGGATGGCACCCTTACAATGTTAACTCCACCACATCAGCATCGGCCATTACTACTTCCCTCAGAAATGTAGGAGCCTTTTCAACTAAGCCCAATATCATGACAGAGTTTTCGGATAATCTGTCGTGGTTTAATACAGCCTTGTTTATACAAGAGTCGCTAACCGAGGCTAACACCTCCGCTTATATCTATTGGAAATTGATGTGGGCGACACCTGCTTCGGGCGAAGATGCAGCCATGATCAGTACCGGCTCCAGCCCAACCACACCGTATGTGATTACACCGTACTACCATCTTATTAAACACTTTTCAAAAAACATAGATGCTGGTTATCATCGCGTAGAAACCACTACTGCCACTATGCCAGCATCCAATCTGGTTACATCGGCATTTGTAAATCCGGATAATACAAAAACCACCATCGTTGTTGTTAACAATGGAACCTCGGCTTCTAAAGTACATTTTGCAGCCGAAGGAAAAACAGCCAAAAGCATTAAGGTGGTGCAAAGCAAAGAAGGAAGTTACTATCAAACAGTATCAACCACATCGCCCACAAAATCGTTAAGCCTTCCAGCCAAGACCATCACAACCATTGTTCTTGAATTTTGATGAGGAGATATTTTTTTCTGTTAATCTGTTGTCTTGGCTTGTTGCGTGTTTTTGCGCAGGTAGATGATTCTGCAACTGAAAAAACAGTAACACTTTATAATAACCTGAAGATAGTTCAGAACAGTAGCTACTTTCTTTTTGGTCAGGAATTTTTCAACAGCTTTAAATATAGTTCGGGCAGTGCGCATGGTGATAAAACCTATTCAGACAGCCACGAAGTGACCGGAGCTTATCCGGTTGTGTTAGGTTCAGACTTCCATTATTATCTCGATAAAAGCGAAACCGAAAGAGGCTATCACACTGAAGCGGTTAAGTGGGCCTATCAACAAGGGTTCATTGTTACGTTCGATTGGCACATCAGCGCCCGCAACACATCATCTTATACTTGCAGTGGCTCGCCCGTTAACCTGGCCAAGAATATTGCCAACGGAAATACAAATGGCGATCGCGATTGGTACCTGGCCGAACTGGATAAAGTTATCGACATTATTAACAATGATTTGGTAGTGAATGAAGAAAAAATCCCCATTGTGTTCAGACCGCTGCACGAGATGAATGGCAATTGGTTTTGGTGGGGCGCGGCCTGTTCGGGTTTTACACCAACCGACTACAGAGCCTTATACCAGCTAACGGTTGACTATGTGAAAGCTCGTACAAACAACGTTTTATTTTGCTGGTCGCCCAACAGCCCGGTTAATAGTTCAATTCTTTCTAATTATTATCCGGGCGATGCGTATGTAGATATTGTGGGTTTGGATATCTATGAAATTACAGCCGATCCGTTTCGCCAATACATGGGTGCATTAGTAGATTTTGCAGCTGCGCATAACAAAGTGGCCGTGTTAAGCGAAACCGGCTATAGAAACGACACGGGCAATGGCGATGCTGCCGCCAGATATTGGAACGATTCGGTATTGCCTGCAATTGTAAACGATCCTTCCGGAAAGGCACTTAATATAGCCTGGGCACTTACGTGGATTAACTCCAGTTGGTCGCACCCGTATGTTCCACATGTTACCAGTACCTCAACCGCCAAACAAAGTTTTATCAATTTTAAGAACTCAAAACACGTGGTGTTTAGCGACAAAGCCGAATCGATGTACGAACCATTGATCGTGTTGTCAACGTCAAATGAAAACGAGGCAATGGTTCAGGTTACTCAAGACAGGCATCAGCTTATGGTGAAGTTTACAGGCTTTGCATCACCTGTATGGGTAAGCATTCACGATACATCGGGCAAAAAGATTGGAGAAGAAAAAACGAGTATGCCGGAAATTACCTTTTCGACTGAAAAGTTTATGATTAAACCGGGCGTTTACATTATTAAGGTTGCAAGTGCAACAAAAACGGCTACTCAGAAAGTGTTAGTACGGTAATAGAACAAGTAAACTGATTAGTTTGGTTTGCACGAATAAAATCAATAGCTTTTATTCATGAAAATTCCAGCAGCACATAAGCAACATGGCCACACCTTACTCTGCGTTGGGCTGCTGATAATATTCCTGTTCCCGTTAAGGGGACTTACGCAACCAGCGGAGTTACACAAGAAGAAACTGGTATTTGATCAACTTCATGAAGAACAGAGCTTATCGCAAAGTTCTATTAATTGCATTTTGCAGGATAGTGAAGGTTACCTGTGGATAGGAACCTGGTCTGGTTTGATTCGCTATGATGGCTATACTACAACAGTATTTCATTCCGAAAATCAACCTGGCAAACTTCAAAGTAATAAGATACTTACACTTTATGAAGACCACTCAGGCTTTCTTTGGATTGGTACCCACATGGGGGGACTTTTCAGGTATAACAAAAACACCAACACATTTGAAAAATTTGCTCATGATGAAAAAGACCCAACCAGTCTGAGTAATAATAATGTGCGCGCAATACAAGAAGATGCTACCGGCAATTTATGGGTAGGCACCGAGAATGGTATCAATATTCTGAAAAAGGACACACCCGGTTTTCTTCACATTACTACCGAAACAGCCCCTACGCTAACACAAAATTTTATTACAGCAATACATCGGTCGGCCAATAACGAAATGTGGATTGGTACAACCTATGGCCTAAACAAATTGCAAAGCCGAAGCGACCGTTATGAATTTAAAAGTTATCTGTACAATAAAGATTCAATCAATCATGCATTACATAATCACATCTATGGTATTGCAAGTTTGCCAACCGAAAATGGTACGGGTATCTGGTTAACCACCAAAGAGGGCCTTAAGGTTCTTATAAACGGAACATTAACCAGTTACCGGGTGCCTAATAAACCACCCAGTTATAATTTGTTCAGTAGTGTTTTAGTGGTGCCGGGCGATAGACCCTATCTGGTTGCAGGTTCTGAGGCGGGTATTTCATTTTTTGATGTTGCCGCTATGCAGTTTGACGAAACTGTTCCTACAGGCTCTGACGAAATGAATTTAAGTCATGGCTCCATCACATCCTTGTACATGGATAGAGGAGGTGTACTTTGGGTGGGAACAAAAAAAGGCATCAATAAATTTGATTCGTACACAAAAGAGTTCGAATCGTTTGAGGTTTCGCAGTTCGATAAAACAAAAAGTATAATTACGGGCGTTCAGATCTCAGCCATCGGTGGCTATTGGATTGCTACCATCGGTGGCGGCCTTTATAAGTTTGATGGTAATAGTTCCTTCACCAAATATAGATTCGCTACAAAAGAGGAAAACACGTTTACAGAGTTTGTTCAAAATTTGTATTCCGATGAGAAGGGAAATATCTGGGTGGGTACAGCGGGTGCGGGTGTGTATCATTTTAATGAACACCAACTCACCAGTTCTGAAATAACATCCTTCAATCACTATTCAACACAAACCACTCCCGTACTAAGCGATAATTACATTATGTCAATTACAAGTGACGGTCGGGATAATGTATTGATTGGAACGTGGAGCGGTGGGTTATATAAAATTCTGCAACATGGCGATGTGATAAAATACCAGGACCCACGATTAGCAACTGCGCCCATAGTTGTTTCGTATGTAGATCGATCGGGCACCGCCTGGGTAGGCACGCGCGGTAATGGTTTTTATAGTGTTAAAGAGAATGGCGAAGAGTTAATAGTAGATCACTACAAACGATCGGAGACGAACAGCATCAACGATAATTTCATTAACTGTATTTACGAAGATCATGCCGGTATTTTCTGGCTTGCTACCGATGGGGGTTTAAGTTCGTTTGATAGAAGGCTTAATGTTTTTGAAAATTACGACATAGAAGGCGGCCCTAGCAATAATGTAATAGTCAGTATTCTGGAAGATAATGAAGGCAAGCTTTGGCTTGCACATTGGAATGGCCTCACGGTAATTGATCCATCAGACCAAACCTGGATGCGCAACTACGATCGTAACGATCACATTATGGGGGGCTTTTTTTATAATAATGTTTGCGTTAAAAACCCAGAAGGGCAGTTGTTGTTTGCCGGATCAGAGGGTTTTAACCGCATCGACTCAAAAAAAATTGTACAGCGCCCCGAAGAATTTCCATTAGCGATTACACAATTTGAATTGTTTGGTAAAGATGTGGCGCAGGGCGAAATGGTAAACGATAGGGTATTACTGGCACAACCACTTCGCAATAATTCTGAAATAGAATTGAAGCACTTCGAAAATTCCATAGCATTTGAATTTGCCTCGCTCGATTTTGCAGCTCCCGCAAAAATAAGATATGCCTACATGTTGGAAGGCTTTAACGATACCTGGAGCTATACAACCAGCGAAAGACGTTTTGCCAATTATACCAACCTGAATCCGGGCACGTACACATTCAAAGTAAAAGCTTCTGGTATTGATGGTATCTGGCAGGAAAAATACAGTCAGTTTACAGTTGTAATAAATCCACCGTGGTGGAAAACATATTGGGCGGCTTTGCTTTATGTGTTGTTAGGTTTTGCCGCACTATATGTGTTTAGAAAATTTGTATTGTTACGCGCTAACCTGATGCACGATATAAAATTAGAGCGATTGCAACGCGAGAATCTGGAAAAACTCAACAAGGCTAAGTTAGATTTCTTCACTAACATCTCGCATGAGTTCCGCACACCCCTTACGTTGATTCTTGGCCCGCTACAATCGTTGCTGGAATCAAGCGAGGTGGGCAAACATGCGCGAAATCAACTATTCAGAATCAATAATAATTCGCAACGATTATTACGATTAGTAAACCAGTTGCTTGATTTCAGAAAAGCCGAATCAGGTAATCTTAACCTCAAGGTTTCCGAAGGGAATATAGTACGCTTTGCACGCGAAATAAAACTTTCATTCGATACACTGGCCGAGCAATTGCGGATTACCTTCAAGATGGAAGCAAGCGCTGAGAACATTAAAGTATGGTTCGATCGCGATCAGTTTGAAAAGATTCTCTTCAACTTGTTATCAAATGCATTTAAACACACCCAGGAAGGTGGAAGAATTACATTGAAGATTGTTGATGCCGGAGATGAAGTTCAGATAATCGTAGAAGATTCTGGCCGCGGCATCCGTCAGGAACACTTTGATCAGATTTTTCAGACATTTTTTAGTTACGATGAAGATAAACATCATACGGGAACAGGCATTGGACTTGCGCTTTCCAAAAGCCTGATAGATATGCATCATGGAAAAATTGAAGTGCAGAGTAAAGAAGGCGAGTTCAGTCGCTTCATCATCTCACTCAAGAAAGGAAGTACGCATTTCAGTGATGACGAAATCCAAAATCTATCTGACGATCTGGAATCTATGGATTATTATCCGGCATTAACCGAGCCAATGCTGGACTCAACACCAAATGAAACTCCAGATCAGCAAAAAGACACACAAACGCTACCGCGGATGTTGATAGTAGAAGACACAGCAGAGGTGCGCACTTATATTAAATCTATTTTTGAAAATAGCTATACTATACTGGAGGCTACACAAGGCGAAGAAGGTTGGACACAAGCCTTGGAGAATATACCAGACATTATTATAAGTGATGTAATGATGCCTGTAATGGATGG
>DPSB01000087.1 GCA_003537495.1 Cytophagales bacterium
TATCGCCAAAGCCCGGCCAGATAAACTTGCCTTCGGTATCTTTGCGAAACCAGTTCACACCGAAAATGCGAGGCGGTGCGGGCAAGCCTCTTCCAAACTGCAACCAATGGTTAAAGTAATCACCCATGTGATAACCACAGAATGGCAACATGGCAAACGGATCGCGTCTTACTTTGCCTACTTCACCAAAGGCAGCCGCAGTAGTTTCTGAACCCATAGTAGAAGCTAAGTAAATACCATAGGCCCAGTTGCTGGATTGATATACCAATGGAATGGTTGTGCTTCTTCGGCCGCCAAACACAAACGCACTTACCGGCACCCCATTCGGGTTTTCCCATAGCGGATCAATAACCGGATTATTACCAGCTGCAACTGTAAAGCGACTGTTAGGATGTGCGGCAGGTTTACCCGAAGCAGGATCCCACTTTTGTCCACGCCAGTCGGTAAGATTTTTGGGTGGCTCTTTGGTCATACCTTCCCACCACACATCGCCATCTTCGGTTATGGCTACATTGGTAAAGATGGTATCGTGCGCAATGGTAGCCATTGCATTCGGATTTGTTTTTTCATTGGTGCCGGGTGCAACACCAAAATAACCAGCCTCGGGATTGATCGCGTAAAGCTTACCATCCTTGCCAGGTTTAATCTACGCAATGTCATCGCCCACGGTAGTAACCTTCCAACCGTTTAATGCTTTGGGCGGAATAATCATGGCGAAGTTGGTTTTACCACATGCACTTGGAAAGGCTGCCGCAACATAATCTTTTTTGCCATCGGGACTTTCTACACCTAATAGCAACATATGTTCGGCCAACCAGTTTTCATCGCGACCAATAACAGAAGCAATGCGCAAGGCAAAACATTTTTTACCGAGCAACGCATTACCACCATAACCTGATCCGTACGAAACAATGGCCCGCTCTTCCGGATAGTGCACAATGTATTTCGTAGTGGCATTGGTGGGCCACTTGGCATCGGCCTCGCCTGGATTTAACGGTGCGCCCACAGTGTGCAAACATTTTACAAACTCACCATCGTTGCCCAGTACTTGCAGTACTTTGGTTCCTACGCGTGTCATCAAATGCATATTCACCACCACGTATTCCGAATCGGTAATCTCAATACCAATTTGTGAAATATCAGAACCCACCGGCCCCATACTGAAGGGAATAACATACATGGTGCGACCCTTCATGCAGCCCTTCAATAAAGGCAACAAGGTCTGTTTCATTTGTTTTGGATCTACCCAGTTATTGGTAGGTCCGGCATCGTCTTTCCGTTTGCTACAGATGTAGGTGCGGTCTTCCACGCGAGCCACATCGCTGGGATCAGAAAAGCAGGCAAAGCTGTTGGGGCGCTTCTTGGGATTGAGTCGGATGAATGTCCCCTTATCAACTAATAGGTTACACAATTCATCGTATTCTGTTTTGGAACCATCGCACCAACGGATGCGATCGGGAGTACATAATGTGGCAACTTCATCTATCCATGCTGTAAGCTCTGAATGGGTTACAGTTGGCTTTTCTTGCGTAAGCGTTAACATCTGAATTAGGGTTTGATGCCCCAAATGTAGCAAGGCAAAACCTCAAAATGAAGCTTTGCAAACGTTTGAAATGATGATTTTTGTCAGAAATCAACGCGATAGGCCAATACCGGAATAATTCCCAATTGGTACTTAGTGGTTTCCTTTTGCAGGAACGTATCGAAGTAAGTAAAGGCCGTGTTCTGTTGGCTGGTAACGTTTTGTATGTCGATAGAAAGTGTGCGCGTATAACCAGGCTTGTTTTTACGCCAGCTTACGCGAAGATCAGTTCTGAAATAATCGGGCAACCGAAGATAACCATTTGCCTCATTGTAAATGGTGGTACCCATTTGTTGTGAAGTTGCAAGATCAATTAACGGCTGCCGTGCGCCACCAAGATAAAGTGCGCGCGCATGTACTCCGAAAGACCGATTCTTTTTGTTCCACTCCTTACCTACCAATAAACTGCTGGTGAACTTGGTATTGAAGCGACTGTTCAAATAAGCGCTTCCATTGTAAAACTTTGCTTCGTAACGCGAGCCCGATAAAATGAAGTAGAGATTGTTATAAAACCGTTTCTCTAAACTTGCTTCCAGGCCGTAGTGGCGACCTTTGCCTGTGTTTACAAGTGTGTCGTTCCAGATGTAACCATCCCACTGGTTAAGCGTAGAACGATAAGGAGCATCGCGGACTACCGGTGCATTTTCAATCCAATGATAGAATGCGGAAGTAGTTAATTTTAATTCGCCTGGTAATTGCGTTTTCCATTCGGCTAAAGCCTGATGACTTCGGGTAAATCCTATTCCCTTACTACCCACCACCAAATAGTTTTGAGTTTGCTGCATCTGGCTGGTGGTTCCGGCAGAAAGCGATACCACATTATTCTTTCCAGATTTGGTTACACTTAGTTTGGGCTCCCACGAATCGGTATTATTGAATGCGAAGCGTGCATATTGCAAACCGGCATTAACCTGCCAGGTGCCGATGTATTTGGTCCACGATGCGTAGGGTTGCAACAGCAATCCATTTACATTACCACGGATATAAGGTGTAAAAATATCGAGGTAAGCCTGTGTAACAGTTTCGCTTTTCAGGTACTGTTGATATTGGTTCAGTCGCACACCAGTCTCCAGATTTCCATACGCACCTAATTTGCGATTTGCTTTCACAAAACCGGATATGATAATATTAGTTGCATCATAGCTTTCCCTAAATACGTGTGGCGTATTTGGATCTTGTAACGGCATACTTTGCGAGTTCCGCTCCTGAACTTGTCCTGAAAAAGATAAACCTGTTGCAAAATTCCAGGTACCCGGTTTAAAATGATTTACTAGACCTACACCGTAGGTTAGTCCCTCAAAAGTTATATTATAGCGATCTTTCTCTTCTTCCCACTCTTCTTCAGGTTTTGCTTCAAATACATTCTTGCTGCTACTCATAAAACCAAACACCGAAAGCTCGCCTCCATTTTTGTGTGGTGCATTTATCTTAAAAGTTAAATCCTGAAAGTTGATGGCTTCATCGCCAAAATCAACACCCATACTGCTTAACAAACCAATGGTTGAGTAGCGATAGTTAACCAGAAATGAACTTCCTTTTTGTTTATTGATTGGTCCTTCGGCAGCCAAATCCAACCCGATCAAAGATGCTTGTGCCGTGTATTGCATTTTATCAGTAGCACCTGCACGCAATTTCATATCCATAATTCCCGCAAGACCATTACCATAACCCGTTGGCAAATAACCTGACCTGAAATCGGTACGATCCAATACCTGCGAACTCAAAATACTTACCCCACCACCATTGGCAGTTGGCTTATCTCCCATCGTTCCGGCATTAGCCAAGTGATTAGGATTAACAACATCCAAACCTTCTATGCGCCACAGCACATAGTTGGGCGAATAGCCTTTCACGATAATCGAGTTGGCCTGATCGTTGGCAGCAATAACACCGGGATAAGATGTAAGCATGCGCACCGGATCAAAAAAGTTTGCCGGCACCCGAAGTGTTTTCTCGATAGAAACAGATGTTAAGCCCGTACCATTAACCGGCTCGGGACTTACCACTATTTCTTCTAACTCAGTCGGCACTTCTTCCAACGTAAAAGCCAAGTTGGTTGTCTTACCAGCTATTACCAACAACTCGCTTTCGCGGGATTGATAACCCGTAAAACTTACTACGAGTTTATAGCGACCGGGTGCAAGTTGAATTGAAAATTTACCAGCATCATCGGCTGCTACTCCGGCAACAGGCGTTTCTGAATTTTGATAAGCCGCAATGCTTGCGCCAACCAATGCTTCGCCCGAAACACTTTTAATTTTTCCCGATACATTACCGGTAATTTCCTGTGCATAGGAAAACACAGCTAACCCCAACCCTACCAACAAAATAAAAACCCGCACTGCTTTAGTCTTTTTACTTAACGTATTGTCTTAATGTACTTGATTGAATTCTCAATGCTTTGCATTGAATTAACCGGATAGGTTTCCTGCTCAATGAAATAGTTTTTCAATCCGGCTTTCTTTGCCTGCGCAAAGAGTTTGGTAAAATCAATTGAACCGGTGCCCACATCGGCATTGCGATCCTGATTTGTCTTATCCATATCCTTCACATGCCACAGCGGGAAACGGCCCGGATGATTTTCGAAGTAAGCCACTGGATCTTTACCCGCACGTACTACCCAATAAATATCCATTTCAATACTCACCAGTTTTGGATCGAGGAGTGTGAGCATCTCGTCAAAAATTACTTTGCCTTCTACTTGTTCAAACTCAAATGCGTGATTATGATAACTCATTTTCAGTTTGTACTTCTTCGCAACTTCACCGGCTTTGTTTAACACATCGCAGGTACGCTTTAAATCATCCAGCGTAGCATAGTACTTCTTATCCATCCAGGGAACCACCACAAACTTCTGCCCGATTGCTTTTGCATCGGCACACACTTGTTCCCAACCACTTTCGGCCAGGTTAATTCCATAATGACCGCTCACTACTTTTACACCAAGGGTATCGAGATAGCTTTTAAATTCTGCAACCGGCATTCCGAACAGTTGTCCGTTGTTATAGCCATAGGTTTCAACTTCGGTATAACCCCAGGATGCTACCGACTTTAAAACTCCTTTTGGATCGTTACCGATCACATCGCGTAAGGAATAAAGTTGTAACCCAACCGGTTTGCTTTTACCTTTTGCTTCAGCAAAAAAAGAAGGCAGCGTCAGTAACCCGGCTGTAGCCAAGGCTGAACTTTGAATAAATCGTCTTCTATCCATAAAATTTTTTAATTAAGCTTATTAATGAAGGCGTCAAGACGGCTATTAACTTTAGCAAATAGCCGTCAGACGCCTCTCACCTGAAAAATCATTTACCTAGTGTAATTTGGCTAAACATAAACAGGTTATCATCACCTGCCTGATCGTTTTTAAATACCAACACAACATTGTGTTTACCACTAACGGGTTTAAAGCCGATGCCTGATGGTCGCATGTTCACACCTGCCTGCACTTCGATTTTGGGTGCATTGGCAAAGCTTACAGTACCTAACTTGGTTCCTTCGGTAGAGTCAAGCCACACATCAATGGTTCCCCCTTTCATGTTACCCATTTCGGCAATTATAAAACTCATATTGCTTACACCGGTAAAATCAACATTTGGAAAAGTAGCAGTGGCATTGTTTTTAATATTCTCTACAATCTGGAAGCCGCCTGCATTTAGTTTACGCGCGCCACCCGTAAGCGAAGCTGTTGCTGCAGAAAGCACTGGCGACTTAAACACATATTGTTTAGTAGTGCTTAATGAAGGCATGCCATTGGCACCATTATCTTCATAAGTTGCCGTAAGTACATAAGCCGATGTTGCAGCCGGGCCGGGAGGCGCCACAACTGCAAAAGATGATTTACCGGTTAAAGGTAAACTCTTCACTTTATCTTCGGTTGCAAGCGATAAAATATATTCAACCATTTGCACGGCTTGCCCTTTGGTTAATTGCGGATGTGCAGCCATAGCCACTTCGCCCCAATTACCAGAACCACCATTTAGAATTTTATCACTCAACACTTCAGTTGCGCGTACATCTTTAGCGTAACGCTTAGCCACATCGCGGTAGCTTGGCCCTGCTGATTTTTGATCAACTAAGTGGCAAGACTTACAATCGCTTTCTGCAATCAGCAATTTACCGGGCAGTTCAGCACGTTGATGGCCCTGTGCGATGGCCGTCACGTCATAACCTTGTGGATGGTAATCCATCGTAATCTTTACACGCTCGGCTGCAATCTTGCCATCGGCAGTTGAACCATCTTCTTTATCCGTTACGGTTACTTTGTATTCAACTGTACCACCCTGCAAATAATGATTGCTATTTCCGCTTACTGAAATTTCGATAGCCGGTGGTTCGTTCCCGGCAATGATTACAATTTCACCCGATGCTTTTGCACCCTTTGCATCAATAGCCGTAATCTTTGGCCGGTAGATACCAGCTTTATCGAAGTTAAATTTAAATTCAGGCGTAGTTGATTTGGTTACCGCACCATTCAATTCCATTTCATACGTAACGGCATCGCCATCAGGATCGGTGGTACCTTCAGCAGATACAGTTCCTTCTAACGGCAACGCACCAGAAATTTTATTAGCGCTTACTAACACTTGAGGCGGACGGTTGCCACCATTAAAATCAATCCGCGATAAGCGTGCGTCCATGTTTTGTTTAAACCATTGAGTACCATATTCAAGTGTGTACAACTTACCATCAGGACCAAAGGCCATGTCGATTATATTGTTGAATTGCATGTTTGGCAGGAACGGTTCAATATCCATAATGGCACCCTTTTCATTCATGGTAACCAAATGAATCCAGTTGCGCATCCAATCGTAGATGATCAGCTTGCCATCAAAATAATCTGGATAAGCTTCTGCTTTACCTTTAAAATCTTCAGAGTAATATACCGGACCAGCCATAGCATTACGACCACCTGTTTTCATTAATGGAAAGTCAGGTGAAGCATCGTAAGGATACCAGATAAACGGAGCACTTACAGCTGGTAACTCAGTTTTACCGGTATTGTTTGGCGATGTATTGATGGGTTTGGTTGGATCATGCTTCGCGCCTGTTGTCTTGGCTTCAAAATCATGTTTTCCATAGGCATAGTTACCACCCACAAACAAAGGCCAGCCAAAGTAACCAGCTTTCTGCGCCTGGTTCACTTCATCATAACCACGTGGGCCACGCTCCGGACTATCATTACCAGCATCAGGACCTACTTCGCCCCAATAAAGAAATCCGGTTTTCTTATCAATCGAAATACGATACGGGTTACGATTACCCATTACATAAATCTCAGGGCGTGTTTTTTCCTCACCTTTCGGGAAGAGGTTGCCTTC
>DPSB01000648.1:0-410 GCA_003537495.1 Cytophagales bacterium
TTTTGTAGATAGAGTTGCTGATGGTTTATAAGATTCCACATCGTGTTTGGTAACACGACCGCCTTCGCCAGAACCCTGAATTTTACCAATATCAAAACCTAAATCTTTGGCCATCTTCTTGGCCAATGGAGAAGCTTTTAATCTGCCGTTGGTTGATTCGGTTGTTGAGCCATTAGAACCTGATACAGGTGTTTGTTCAACTGCCTTTGTTTCCGTTGCAGGTGTTGAAGTTTTAGCTGACGCACTACCTTTTGATTGATGCGCCTTTAACAACGTTTGCCAATCGGCATTCTTCTCGCCAATAATCGCCAACACACCGTTTACTGCAACAGCTTCTTTCTCTTTTGCGCCAATGTATAAAAGCGTACCGGTGTTGTACGATTCGTACTCCATCGTAGCCTTATCGGTTT
>DPSB01000648.1:675-6311 GCA_003537495.1 Cytophagales bacterium
TCCATCGTAGCCTTATCGGTTTCAACTTCAGCCAACAACTCGCCCGACTTTACACTATCACCAACTTTTTTGTGCCAGGCTGCTATTACACCTTCATTCATGGTGTCGCTCATCTTAGGCATCAATACGATTTCGGCTTTAATACCTGAGGTATCGATGGCTTCCGCCACAGCGGTTGCAGTTTCTGTTTTTACAGATTCAGTTTTTCCACCCGAAGCAGCGGTAGCTGTAGAAGTGGCACCACCGGCAAGCAAGGCAGCGAAGTCTTCGCCTTTATTTCCTACTATGGCCAATACATCATTTACTTTAACCGCCTCGCCTTCTTTGGCACCCAAGTAAAGTACAGTGCCTGTGTTGAATGATTCATAATCCATGGTAGCCTTATCAGTTTCGATTTCGGCCATCAGTTCGCCAGACTTCACAGTATCTCCAACTTTTTTATGCCATTTGGCGATCACCCCCTCGGTCATCGTGTCGCTCATTTTGGGCATTCGTATTAGTTCTGCCATGTGTATGTTCTTTAAATCGGTTAAAATCTTAGTTGAGGGTCAAAAATACCCCAATTCAGGGGATTTTCAAGCGTTGAAACGCGATCGTTTTACTTAAAAATTGAGCGTTCCAAGCAGTAATTCGAAACGGGTAACGGCAGGACTGATACCATACGAATACCGGAAGCCAATATCTAACTGTGGTAACATGCGCAAAATGTTGATATCAAATTTTACTTCGGCACCGGTGCTTAAATAACTCGCTGAATCCGGATTTCTTGTGCCTAAAGTGGTACTTCCAAAACCATAATCCACAAAAGCATTTAGCCTTACGCGCTGCACATTTAACAATGGTCCAATATTTACATCAGGGTACCAAACAGGTAAGGTGTAGTTAAGGGACATAGAATAAAAATCTTCAAAACGTCTTACCCCCAATCCGCGAGGTAGCGGAACCCGATTTCGGAATTGATAATTATCAAATCCTTGACCGTTTGCACGCAATTCTTCCATCATAGTTTTCTGATAACCCCAATAGCCCCAGAGTGAATGATGTTTAAATAGTCCTGGAAAAAATAATTGCGAGTAAAATGAAAACTGACTTCCGGAAAAGTCACCACCATAGGGCGTTCCATATAAACTTAAAAACAAGGTTTGTCCCCATTTACTATTGATGTCTCGCCTACTTTGCTTTTGAAGTCGATAGGCTGAAATGTTAAAGTGATTATAGATCAGATTGCCATTGCCTACGTAGGTTGTAAATGGATAATATAACTCTCGTCTTCTGGCAATGTCATTTCCATTTATGTTTGTAGTATCATAAATAATAAGACCTGGAATATGGCGAGCATCATCCATTCCATTACTAAATTGAGACACCATAGTGTATCCTATGTAATTGCTGAAGCTTACCAAACTTAGAAACCTACCACTCGTTGCGAGCAAGGGAACTCGAAGCCCTGCTTCTATACTTTTTTCTTCCCAAGTAAATTTTACGTTACGTTTAGATGATGTCTTTGTAGTATCATTTTGCTTGTTGATTCGCCATTCATCAACATTAACATCACCTTCATCAATACTTCTATTTGCTCTTAAAACATTCACATCCAAAATAGGATACGCCCCTTGATAACTTAACCCCGCCCGCCAACTTCCGGTGCGTTCATTTATATCGAACAAATAACCTGCATTTAGCGACATGGTACTCAGTACATCGCGCGAACTTATCCCCACATCAACCTGTGTTAAGGTGTTATCTACATAAGCACCCCAGCTATAAGGATTAAACAAGTGTGTAGCACGTGAGTATTTTTTAACTTCGTATTGTCCTTGTGGCACATTCGCCAGTAAATCGTTTTGTGGTTCGTCAAAGAAAATTTCTCCTTCTTCTAAAACTCCGTGTTGTTTCCAGTTGGTGGTGCTGACTGTTGTGCGAACTACATCAAACCCATCGCGGCCTTGCTCGTTGTAGTATAAATATTTACCATCAGCACTTATCTCCGGGTTGTAAGCTCCATAGCGACTTTCGGTAACCTGGTAATGATTACCCGTACTGCCATCCCACACAAAAATGTTATCGATGCCATTTACAGGCGCATTATAATAAACATAATTGCCTGATGGAACAGGGTGCCCAAGGTTATCATCGGTGGGCAGCGTAAGATTTCTTCGTGCACCCGAAGCTACATTATACTCAATAAGTCTTTTACCGCGCTTATTGGTAGCCAATGCTACCACCGCCTCTCCATTTTTATTCCACCGCGGCATTGCAATAAAATCATTCTCTGTGTTTTCAAAAGTTTTAATAACCGAACCGGTTTCGTAATCGAGAATTACCAAATTGGTTTGGTAATCGGTACCTGTTTCTACTGTTGCTATCTGTTTGCCATCGGGTGAAAGCGCTGCAGATGCATACCGGCTTTGTCGGGTAATCTGTTTACGCAGTTTTGTTTTTAAATCGTACGCAACAATAACCGAATACGTTTTTACACGCCAACGCGGATCGAACCGATATTCGTTCCAAACAATTTTTCCATTAGCTGCCGATAACATACCGGTTTGATTGTATGGACCAAGCGTTAATAACTTCTTTTCATTGCCAGATGTTAAGAGTGTTAATTCTTCTACATCGCCAATTCCCGATTTAATAGCAACCACTGAATCAACTCCTACAACTTGTGGAAACTTATAATCGGTGTAAGCCGTGTTTCTGCGTTTGTGAATAGGCTCTGATGAAGTAAACTGTTTCCCTTGTTGTCTTAATCGCCATTCTTTCTGCATATCCTTGGCTAACTCGGCATACAAATCTTTTACATACAAACCTGATTCTTTTTTGATTGCGCTTGAAAATGTAAACGGCATAAACGGCACACCCCAGGCTCTTCGCGTAATGTTATCCCACGACTCCTCGCTGCCCGTGCGCTTGCGCAGATAGTTTACCATGTGGTAACCCAGTACATAATGATCGGGAATGTTGTGTTTGTAAGAGCGTAGAAATTGTTTGTTGTAATTAAACGTACGCCCTTCCTGCAAATTGGTTCTGAACAACAAATCGAAATGCGGAATGCGACCGCGACCTGATTTTGTAAACTCTGTTTCGGTTACTACGGCATCACCTTCCCAAAACCATTGTGGCACCGCTACATAACTCATGGCCGCTAATGTGTTGGCTCCGAACAGATAATACAGCGCCTTATTAAAACCACGGTTAGCCTGATTGAATTGAACGATGTGCCGGTACTCGTGCGTTGCCAATAAATCGAGCCAATCCAGATTACCTTGAAAGTTGTAATTCTGCGATGGCATGGCAAAAAACTCAGACCTGCGCGGGGTAATGGAAACAAACCCGTTGCTTATGGCCGATTGATTTTGTAAAACGATGGAAACTTTGCGGGGCGCACCGCCCAATGTTTTTGATTCCGGAATACGAATATGTTCTAACGTATTAGCCATGCGCATGGCCTGTACTTCAAAACCCGTTGGAAAAATTACGTTGAAGTTGGGAGTTTTAACTTGCTTCCATTTCAGGTTAGGATTGTTATCCAGCACAGTGGTTGACTGACTAAAGGCCGGAACGTAAGCCAGAACAGCAATAACCAGAATTAATTTTATGCGCATAGTTCCATCTAAAATGGAAAGCTACATCACGTAGTGGAATTTTACTAAATAGAATCCGTTAAAAGTAACCTTAGCTAGGCAGACCTTTCAGGTTTTTCTTGCAATGCATAAAAACCTGAAAGGTCTAAATTCAATTCTATACAACATTAATTCTCGGTTACATCATCCAGGCTGTTGAACTTACGACCCAAACCTGATACAGCGCCCACGTTAAAGAAACCTACCACTTTACTTCCATTTGCATTGGTATTGCGAATGTTGGTTGGCACGTTGGCTAATGGAGTTGAGAATAACTCGCTAAACCCTCCCGGTCTATCGGTTTGAATGGCCACCTGATTTAAAAAATCAAATGCCGCTTCGGTTACTGCATGTATCTGCACTGAAACCGAATCGCCCACCTGGTAAGGCGAAAGCAACACATCGTCTTCATCTGTATCAAAAGGATTGATGGCTCTGCGAATGGGCGGTATAAATTCCACACCGCTAAAATTGCCACCCTTTGTAAAGCCTGCATCGTACGCTGTTATGATCTCACTAGGCTTGTTTTGTTGTACTCCGTTTTTGAAAAACTTAATCCAGTATGCATCGCCTGATTCGAGGGGGTCTTTCGCCCAAAATTCAGCCTGGTATAAATCATCGATAAACTGATTTGCTTCTTGTACAAAGAACGTAATACTGTCAACTACCGGCACACGACCCATGCGCGATTCCGACACAAATGTTTCGCCATTCACCTGAACGGAAAGAGAATAGTTTAATCCGATAGTTCCGAACACATCGCCAGAAGGCACCCACACATATTCACCGGGCTTTTCCTCTACGAAATTAAATACAGTTCCGTTTTCATCAGTAATGGTTACCAGTGCCCCAGAAACTGCCGGAGGTAGAATATTTTCAAAGTAGGGCTGTGTTCGCGTAAGAATTACTTTTTGTGAATCAGGGAGATTATTAATCCAGGCATCAATAACCAATACCGGTTCGGCACTTTCTAATGTGGGATTGATTACATCTTCGCATGAAGTGAAAATCGCGGAAGCAAGCAAGAGCGAAAAAACTACAACACGATTCATCTTTTTAAAATTTAAAGTTGTAAGAAACAGACGGAATGATGGTACCAATAATAGCTAACTGGCGCGCTTCACTATTAATGGGGCTACCCGCAGCTACGCGTTCACTTCCTTGCGTGAAGTAGATTGAAAATGGATTTCTTCGGCCATATAAATTGTAGACACCAAATACCCAGTAGTCGGAATTTTTGCGCGGGTTGCCATTCTTCTTGATTGTTTTTCCCTCCAATCTAAAAGAAACATCTAACCGATGGAAGTCCGGTAAGCGCACGTTGTTGCGACTATTGTATGCATTATAAGGAATGAGTAAACCTTGTTGTATAGAACGTGAGGTAAAAAATGTAGTAGGCGTTCCACTAACAAAAGTAAAATTGACAGAAGCGGACCACCTTTTATTAATATCATAAAAGCTACTAATCTTCAGGTTGTGGGTCTGATCGTACCGAGTTGGATACCAGTTACCATTGTTAATTCCACCAACTTTAAGCTCTGTTCGAGCAAGCGTATATGCTGCCCAGCCAGTAAACCTGCCAACTTTCTTCTGGAGATAAAACTCTAATCCATAGGCTCTTCCAATTCCTGATAATAAATCACCTTCCAGAAATTCGTTAATGAGGAGTACAGCACCATCTATATAATCAATCTGATTTTGAGTAGCACGATAATAAGCCTCCACTGAAAATTCGAACATTTTATCTTTACCGAAATCTCGGAAGTAACCCAACACGTATTGATTGCCAAGTTCGGGTTTAATGTTGTTTGTACTCGGTGTCCATAGATCTAATGGGTTGGATGCAGTGGTGTTAGAAATCAGGTGCACATATTGCGCCATTCTAGTAAAGCTGGCCTTAATTGAACTCGCGTCATTCAATTCTGCTTTAATAGAAAGGCGTGGTTCAAGGTTTTGATAAGAAATCATTTTTTCACCTCGCGAAAACGCAATTGTTCTGATAGTATCTTTTCT
>DPSB01000646.1 GCA_003537495.1 Cytophagales bacterium
ATTCAACCGTTTTATAATACCGATCAGGAGTTTGCGCTAGTACGGATATACGTACCCGGTGCTGATTTAAAAATTGGTGAGTTGGTTGCTGCGCAATGGTCAACAAAAACAAGCGCATGGATGTGGTTGCCCCGGCAGGCCGTTGTGGATTTGGGTACGGAAGCAATTGTGTTTGTAAAAGAACGGGGTTCATTTGTGGCTAAGCAAGTTGTTATTCAATCTACTACGCCTGATAAGGTAGCGTTAACTGGATTAAGTTCGATGGATGAGATTGCACTGAACGCACAATTTCTGGTTGATAGTGAAGGTTTAATTCGTACGAGTAAATGATTTAAGCGATGAGGAAATTAAAGGTGATTTTGATAGGATTATTAATTGGAGCTTGCGATGCGCCAGAAAATCATACCCATCAACAAGTTGAAACAGATGTTAAAGTAACCGATTTGATGTTGAGCGATTCGCAGGTGTTGTTGGCTAATATCAAAACGCGAAAGGTAGCTTTACAAAAAGCAACAGAATCAAAAGTCATTCAGGCAAGGCTGGCTACCAATACAAAATCTGCAACTGTTGTCAGCAGCCGGGTGGCGGGCAGAATTGAAAAACTGTTTGTAAAAGAAACCGGACGTTCCGTAAAGGCTGGTGAACCTTTGTATGAGATTTACAGCGAATCGCTGCAAGCCTTGCAGCATGAGTATTTGATATTACAACAAAAATTACAAACTGAAAGTCAGCATACACCTTACCAGAGTCTGGCCGAAGCTGCATTGAAAAAATTGTTATTGGCTGGTGTTAGGCAGCATCAACTAGATGAGATGTTGATGTCTGGCAAAGTAAAGCCAACGAATATATTCTATTCACCTGCATCAGGTATTATCCAATTGGTAGAAGCAGCCGAAGGACAATATGTTTCGGAAGGCAGCAAACTGTATGCACTCGCAACGTTATCCAATCTTTGGGTTGAAGCCGAACTTTTTGCCGCAGAAGGTAATGGCGTAAAAGTGGGCGATCAACTTGAGGTACTGATTAGCGGCCAACCAGTTTTGAATGCTGCGGTGGATTTTATTAACCCCGAACTAAAACCTGGGAATCAAACCTACACCATGCGGGCATCGATTGCCAATACCGGCAACCTGCAACCCGGCATGCCGGTGCAGGTCAGGTTAAATCAGGTTATGGAAGGAATCATCTTACCGGTGCAGGCGGTTATTCGCAGCGAAAAGGGTAGCGTAGTATTTGTGGAGACTGAAAAGAATACATTTAAACCACGCGTTGTTAAAACCGGAATGGAAACTTCTACAGAAGTGCAAATTGTACACGGACTTTCAGAAGGCGAGATTGTTGTTGCCTCGGGCGCTTATCTTTTGTACAGTGAATATATTTTAAAGCATGGTGTAAACCCTGTTCATCAACATTAATTAATTTTAACCCTTAAATACATTTTTATGAAAACCAGATTAAGTACGTTAACGCTTTTCGTTTACCTGGCGGCATTTGTTTTTGCATGCAGCGATAAAAAACAAGAGACCAAGCAAGATGAACATACCGACCATGCTACCACCGAAACTATGCCTGCAGAAGCTTCGGCACCGGCCTATACAGTTGATGTTGAATTTCAAAAGCAATTAGCCACTGCCTTTGCGGCTTATGTAGAACTAAAAGATGCCTTTGTAGCAACCGATGCCAAACTTGTTAAAGAAAAAGCAGAAGTGGTGCGCAAAGCGTTATCGGGCATTGATATGAATTTGGTAACCGATGCTGCGCATAACGATTGGATGACTTATTTGTCGGGTTTGGATATTGCGTTAAAAGAAATTCAGGCTACCGATGATGTTGAACAACAGCGGGTAGCGTTTAGTCCGCTTTCTGATAATTTTTATAAAAGCATAAAAGCATTTGGGTTGGGCGGCACAATAGCCTACTACGAATATTGCCCGATGGCCTTTAATAACGAGGGTGGTTATTGGCTTAGCGATAACGAAGCTATCCGCAACCCCTACTTTGGTAGCAAAATGTTAAAGTGTGGTTCTGTTCAGGAAATGCTTCAATGATTAGGTTTACATTCCTGTTCTTGATAATCCTTGCGGGATGTTCATCTTCCCGTAAGGAAACTGAACTTAGACTGGAAGATATTCGGTTAACCGATTTGGAAGGTAACGCGGTTGATGTTTCGCAGTTTAAGGATAAGACGGTGCTTGTTAATTTTTGGGCAACCTGGTGTAAGCCTTGTTTGCAGGAGATGCCATCGCTGGCAGCAACTCAAAACCGGTTTAAAGATCAACCCATTGTATTTCTGTTTGCCTCAAGCGAAACAACCGAACAGATTAACCGATTTAAGAACAAGCAAAAGTTTGAATTTAATTACTTGCATCTTGGTAATCTGGAAGCGTTGAATATTCAGGCGTTTCCCACTACGTTTATTTTTGATCAGACTGGTGAGCTTAAGTTTTCAGAAATTGGCTTTCGCGATTGGACATCACCAGCAAGTATTGAAATCATATCAAACATTCTTACCAAACCATGAGTCGACTTTTTGTTCTGCTAGTTTTACTTGCGATAGTTGGATGCACATCAAAAGATGTTGTTGAGATACCTACTCCGGCTATAGCCGAAAGTGCCGAACCTTTTCTATTTACAGACGAGGCCGAACAAGTTTATCTTTCGTGGGTAGAAAAAATGGATACAATAAGTACGCTTAAATTCTCGAAGTGGAACAACGGTTCATGGTCAGCACCAAATCTTATCGCAACTGGAAATAACTGGTTTGTGAATTGGGCCGACTATCCGATGCTTGCCGTTAACAAAGAAAAATTCGTGGCGCATTTTTTGGCTAAGAGTGGCGATGGAACGTTTGCTTACGATGTAAACCTCACCACTTCCAATGACGGCATTACCTGGCGTAAACCATTTGTTATTCACGATGATCAAAAACAAGCCGAGCATGGTTTTGTATCGTTGCTTCCTTACGGTGATAATTTTCTGGTAGCGTGGCTTGATGGTCGCAACACGGTAATGGAAGGAATGGAAAATATGGATCATCACGATGGTCATCATGGTGTAATGACATTGCGTGCTGCTGTAGTAGATCCATCCGGAAATAAATTGAATGAATGGGAATTGGATTCGCGCACGTGCGATTGCTGTCAAACTGCGGCTGCACTAACTTCTACTGGTCCGGTAGTTGTCTATCGCGATCGTTCTGAGCAAGAAATTCGGGATGTTTCCATAACCCGATTTGTAGACGGAGCGTGGACAGTTCCACAATCAGTTTACCTTGATAATTGGAAGATTGCCGGTTGCCCGGTAAATGGCCCGCGGGTAGATGCAAACGGAAATAATCTGGTAGTGGCATGGTTTACAGCAGCCGGTAACGAACCTGCTGTCCGTGTAATTTTTTCGCAAGATGGTGGCGCGAGTTTTGGCAGGCCGGTTAGGGTTGATGCCGGTAATCCAATTGGGCGTGTAGATGTGATGCTGGTGAATGATGATGAAGCCGTGGTGAGTTGGATGGAAGCCGGTTCTATAAATGTAATGCGAATCAACAAAGAAGGAATTCGGAGTAATGTAAAGCAGATTGCTACCACTTCTGAAGCTCGCTCCAGCGGCTTTCCTCAAATGACAAAATTGAATAATCAATTGATCTTTGCGTGGACCGATGACCAAGCTAAAATAATCAAGTCAGCTATACTGGATGTAGATCATTTATAACTTCGTGATCACTTCTCGGTTTCGATCATAAAACCTTTCAGGTTTTCTAATATCAGTTATAAAACCTGAAAGGTTTCAGGTTCTACTAAGGTACAATTTGAAATGCACCCACTCATTATGTTAATTCAAATAATTAGTTGTAATTAACATCCGGTATGAGTCAACCCAAACAGATCGGTATTTGGACAGCCACCTCGCTGGTAATCGGAAACATGATTGCTTCCGGTTTATTTATGCTTCCGGCAACGCTGGGCGCTTACGGTGGCATTAGTCTTATCGGTTGGATTATTTCAGGAATAGGCGCTATGTGTCTGGCGCTTGTGTTTGCGTGGCTCAGTAAATTAAAACCCGAAGCAACCGGTGGGCCTTATGCATACACACATGCCGGCATGGGCGATTTTGCTTCTTATCTGGTGGCGTGGGGTTATTGGATTTCGGTATGGTGTACCAATGCTGCTATTGCCGTTGCTTTCGTAAGTTATCTCACGGCATTTATTCCTGCGCTTGGCGATAATGCATTTTTATCGGTTGGTACCGGATTGGCCGCCATCTGGTTTTTAACGTGGATCAATACGCAAGGTGTTAAAGAGGCTGGGGTTGTTCAGGTAATTACAACCATTCTTAAGATTGTTCCGCTAGTTGTTATTACCCTTGGCGGATTATTTTATTTGAACAGCGATCACTTCACACCATTTAATTTAAGTTCACAGTCAACGCTATCGGCAGTTACCAGCACTACCACACTTACACTTTTTGCTTTTCTGGGATTGGAGTGTGCGACAATTCCATCGGGGCAGGTAATTAATCCGGAGAAGACCGTAGCAAAAGCAACGGTATATGGAACATTGATTACCACAGTGATTTATATAGCCAGTACTGTGGCAGTAA
>DPSB01000346.1 GCA_003537495.1 Cytophagales bacterium
TCGCGCCAACTCACTAAAAATGTTCGGCCCGTCATAAACATGGTAATCACCAGCGTAATTAATATGGTGGAGTAAAATGTTCCATAGAGCTGATCGCCAACATCAAAGCCAAATGCAAAATGGAAAAAATAGATAAGCCCGAACACTGCACCTATTGTATAGACCGTCATCCCCACCAGGCCCGCTACCAATCGCTTTACAGGATCTTTGTGCCACGAAAAAATATTGTCCATCCAATCCGACACAAATGCATTGCCCAACCAAAGTGCCATCCACAGGCAAACCGTAAAGATGATGATCCAAATAAGTGAAGAGAATTTTCCACAGCAATCGCGCCAGATAAACCAACCCATTACAGTACCTGCTATTAACATTCCAACAATAGGCTTTCGGTTCTCTCTCAAAAAAGGAATAAGGGCTGGTAATTTGAGCATGGTAACGAGTTATGCGCGAATATAAAAATTAAACATAAGCACAGGCGATGAGTTAGCTTTGAAATACTAACTCATTACCTAAAAAATTATTTGCACTGCTTTAACAATTCATCTGTCATCTCTTTTCCCCAAACCGGTGCGAGTGGATTATCGCTTTTAAAAGAACCAAACTGTTCCAATGCTTTCTTAGCCATACCACAGGCTTCAGTTGTAGAAGACCCAAAGAATTGTGCTGTACCAAATTGCATCTGAGCCATTAAAGCCTGTGCGCGTGGGTTATTTGCATTTAGACCTAATGCTTTTCCAAAACTCTGAAATGCCATGCCTGAATATTGTTGACCGCGCGCTGCAGGATCTACCGTAACACGCATCATGTGTACGAAACCTTCTAAAGCAATCAACTCCGATTCGGTGGCAAGTAAGGCTTTTCCTTTTTCAATGGAAGTCAATGCAAGATCGAGGTATGCATCTTTCTTACCACCATCATTTTCCCGGGTGGCCAGCATCAGATTACCGAAGGCACTGTAATAGTAAGGCTCCCACTTTGTTTTTTCGGCCAACGCAATGCGATCCAATGCATTGATTGCGGCCTGATACTCTTCGGTTGTTTTAGATGTATAAACTGCCTGAATGTGTTTGGTCATTTGCTCGGTGTATTTGTCGGAAGCAAATGTTGCAACTGAAATAAGAAGTGCGAAAAGAAAGGTTAGTGTTTTCATGGTTTTGTTTGTTTAGTTAATACTATTTATGATTTATGACTAGTTATTGTTCACACGAAAGGATAATGAATCAGAGATTAGGTAACTGATTCACTGATTTATTTTTACTGAGCGTGATGAATATGCCTAAGAATAAAAGCCGATTGGCAGCTTGCCGAACTGCACGACTTTCAAACTGACCCTGCGAATTGGTTGTTGAACTATACTGGTATCCAAATACATTATCACGACCCAGTACATTGGTACATGATAGGTAAACGATCAGGTTGCTTTTGGGTAAGTAGGCAATGTTCGCACTTAAATCATGATAAGCAGGGGTACGATCTTCATGAAATTCTCCAGCCGATCGGTTCGGATTATAATACGGTCTGCCGCTGCTGAAACTGTAGGTAAGACGAACCTGCGATTTCATCTTACTAAGAAAGTGTTTATACACTGCCGAAAAATTATGAGCCGATGCAAATGCCGGAGTTGCTGCAAAAGGAAAATCGAGGTAGGAACGTTTGGTATCCAGAAAAGAATACGACAGCCAATAATCTACATTTTTGATAGTCTCGCTATCGCGCCAGAAAAGTTCTATGCCGCGTGCAAAGCCGGTACCCGAATTTGAAATCAGTTGTGGATTGGCAGCATCAAACTTCACCAGATTGCGATATTCTTTCTGATATGCTTCTATGCGAAATGTTTTACTGTTTGTAATTACCTGATAGTTTAGAATATAATGTTGTGCCGTTTCCGGATTCAATTGTGTATTCATGCGCAGGTATTGGTTCTGTGCCGATTGCGTAAACGATCCGTACGCGAATGAAAACTGACCCTGCTTGCCGGGTTTGTAGGCAAGCGATAACCGTGGACTTACAGTAGCGGATTGATTGAGATTTACATATTCAAACCGGCCGCCTGCTTTGGCTACAACTTTATTGCTGAAATAATATTCTCCTTCGGCAAAAGTTGCTGATACCATTTCTGTAAATCTGAGTGCTTCGCTGCTACCCAACGCTTCGTTGTAACGCACAGCTTCATATTGCCTGTGAATCACTTCGCTACCGATTCTGATTTCAAGCTGATCAGACACAGAATGCTCACCCACCAGTTTAGTATGCACACCTGTTTCTGTTTCGCCCATTGGTTTTTCATCGATACGAACATCATTTTGATTGTACGAATAGGAAGCCCCGCCACAAAGTGTCCAATTTCCAACCGGTTGTTGATACGAAGCATTTCCATACCGATAGCGGTTAGTGAGATCAAATTTTTGTTTGATGGCAGGATTAAGAATATCGTGATTGAACAGTGAGAAAGAAGACTGATTCAGATTGCCAAAAAATTTGAACATCCCACTCTTACCAACCTGTTGCCGATAGGCGGCACTACTCTCGAAAGATTCAGGTGCCTTATTCCAATCTACGCGTTGATTAATTAATCCGAAGTAAGGTTGAATGTTAGTGTACTGCACTTTACCCGATACCGAAGCCCGATCCCAAACTTGCGTATGTGCCACATCGGCCCCCACCGAAAGAATGCCGATGTCGGTTTGATTCATCTCGGCTTTGTCTTTAGATGTAAGTACCAATGCCGATGAAAGAGCCTGACCATATTCAGCCGAGTAGCCTCCGGTACTAAAGCTTGTGCCTTTAAACATGAAAGGAAGAAATCTTCCGCGCGAAGGTGTATTGGGTGCAGCTGGTCCGTATGCATCCAACACCACCATGCCATCAATAAAGGTGCGCGCTTCCGAACCATCGCCACCGCGAACGAACAACCTGCCACTCTCACCTACTTTTTGTGTTCCGGGCAATGTATTTAATGCTCCGGCAATGTCGGCAGTAGCTCCGGCCGTCATGGCAATGTCAACTGGTTTTAAAATAGTTCTGCGTCTTTCTTCACCAGCTGTAAACGAGCCAGCCGAAATCACCACACCATCCAATTGATTGATTTCTTCTTTTAGTGTGGCTGCTATGGTAATGTCTTTACCGGAAAGTTCTAACGCCTGCTCAAAGTGTTTGAAACCGACAAATGTGATGAGCAAGGTTTGCGGACCCTTCTCCTCCGATACAAACGAAAACGTACCATCTATTCCAGAGCTCGTGCCATCATACGAATCTTTGATGAGTACGTTCGCGCCAGGAATGGGTTCGCCTGCTGCATCGGTTACCTTGCCGGTGATTCGGGTTTGACTTAAAGTCGGGAACACCGTAGCGAATATCAAAAGTGTAAAGAGTGCCTTCATTGCTTTGCTTTTTGTACGATTACACGGTAAAAGTGAAGGCTTGAGGCAGGATTATATAAAAGGAGTTACCGAACTGTAGCGTTAGCCGGATGAATTGTAAAGTGCCGCGAACAGAGCGGTTTACCGTTTTTGGTTTTAAATGCTATCTTTAATCGCGACAGCTAAAAAAATTAGATTTCCTGATTCACAAAATAATAAGCAATCAGGTAAATCATAAAGGTTTAGATTTAGAACTCGATTGGTTCTGATTAATTTTTAAAAACATATCCTGGTCTAAAAATGCAACAATCAGCCGCCACCGCACTCTTCCTTCCCATTGCTCTGGGCATTATTATGTTAGGGCTCGGACTGTCCCTTACGCTGGAAGATTTTAAACGTGTAACCAAATATCCAAAAGCAATAACCATCGCGTTGGTTTGCCAGATGGTTTTATTACCAGCACTTTGTTTTGCAATCGCAATCTTCAGTAAGCTTAGTCCGGTGTTAAGTGTGGGTTTGGTTTTGTTGGCTGCTTCACCTGGTGGGCCAACTGCGAACTTGTATAGTCATCTTTCCAAAGGCGATGTAGCCTTGAATATTACACTCACTGCTGTGAACAGTGTGCTTACTCTTTTCACACTTCCCCTTGTAGTAAACCTGGGTATGGAGTATTTTCTGGGGGCGGGGCAATACATTCCATTACCCTTCGCCAAAGTAATTGAAGTATTTGTAGTGGTGCTGGTACCTGTAGCTATTGGCATGTTGATTAAAAGCAAAGCACCTGGATTTGCCGATAAAATGAACAAGCCCGTAAAAATTATTTCAGCAGTGTTGCTCATTGTCATAATTGTATCTGTAACCCTTCGCGAAAAGCAAGTACTTACGGATAACTTTGCTGAGTTAGGAATACCTGTTTTACTCTTCAATGTAGTGAGTTTGGCAGTTGGCTATTACCTGCCCATGTTGTTTAAAGTTGAAAAGAAGCAAGCCATTGCTATCGGAATGGAGATTGGTATCCACAATGGTACACTGGCCATTTACATCGCCTTGAATGTGCTGAATAATTCGGCTATGAGCATACCTCCGGCTATTTATAGTTTACTCATGTTCTTTACCGCAGCTGCGTTTGGTTTTATTGTAAACATGAGCCGCAAAACCGCCAGACATTAGCTCCTTTTTAATGATTACGGAATAATTGGGAATGTAATAAGATCATCCCTACGGGATTTACGATTTTCTAAATTGACATTCTTTTCTACCATATGGATCGCCCCGCTGGGGCTTACAAATCCATATAAGAACAATCAATAGTTTGTAAAATAGATTAGCAAAAGTCACAATTGACGATTTGTTCTATCACGGGGGCTGCAACACGAGCTTATAAGTCCTGTAGGGACGAACATATGGTAGATAAATCTAACGGAATAAAAATAAGCTCCAGAGGAGCGGCCTTATTTACGGTGTAGGAATTTTAAATGGCCATTAATTTTTCTGCAACAAACATTTGTTTACTATGTTTGAACCATGAAAAAATTTACGACCATACTTTTTATTTGCACCGGCATCATCACCTTTGGCCAACCCGTTAACAAACACATTACAGAAGCCAATGTAACCCGCGTAATAAAAACGCTGGCAGCCGATGACATGATGGGCCGCTCGGCCACTCGCCCCGAACACATTGATAAAGCCGCAGCATTTATCGCCAATGAATTTAAAACCATCGGGCTTGCACCACTGCAAGGCTTAAAAACATTCCGGCAGGAATTCAAAAAAGATATGATCGCGCCTCAGACTTTAGAGGTGGTGATTAACGGCCAGAAGATACCCTCCGAAAATGCGTTGCTGGTTACAGAGAACACTTCAGTAAACCTGACCAAAAACGTAGGTGTAATTGTTATACCCTACGATACGGCCATTAAAAACACCCGCCA
>DPSB01000439.1:0-242 GCA_003537495.1 Cytophagales bacterium
CTAGGTCGCTCGATGGATGTGTTTATCTCCAAATTGCGTAAATATTTAAAAGACGACCCGCGGGTGCAGATTGTAAACTACCACGGTGTTGGTTTTAGATTAGAGGTTGCTTCGTAAGCTTACAGCAACTTTTCAATCAGGCTATCGACACTCATTCCCTCGGCCTCCGCTTTGAAGTTGCGCACAATACGATGACGCAGTACCGGGCGGGCAACAGCTTGCACATCTTCTATATCGGGCGA
>DPSB01000439.1:493-999 GCA_003537495.1 Cytophagales bacterium
GCACATCTTCTATATCGGGCGAGTACTTTCCATTGATCAATGCATTGCACTTTGCACCGAGCACCAGATATTGTGATGCACGCGGACCAGCACCCCACTCCAAATAATCAGTTGCTGTTTTATTACCTTGACCAGGCCGGGTGGCCTGCGTTAACTTAACAGCATACTCAACCACATTATCGGCAACAGGTACCCTGCGTACCAAATGCTGAAACGTTACAATCTCCTCCGCTGTAAGAATCTTGTTTACTTTCTTTACATCATCGGCTGTGGTGTTCTTTACAATATCCACTTCTTGTTGATACGATGGATAGTCTAACCAGATGTTAAACATAAAGCGATCGAGTTGCGCTTCCGGTAGTGGATATGTTCCTTCTTGTTCGATTGGATTTTGTGTTGCCAATACAAAAAACGGTCGCGGCAATTCATATTGTTTACCAGCAATAGTAACAGCATACTCTTGCATGGATTCCAACAGTGCAGCTTGTGTTTTAGGAGGTGTGCGG
>DPSB01000439.1:1350-7928 GCA_003537495.1 Cytophagales bacterium
ATAATGTTGGCAAAGATGGGGCCCTTCACAAATTGAAAGTTGCGCTCTTTGTCCATTGTCTCGGCACCCACAATATCCGAAGGCATCAGATCGGGTGTGAACTGAATACGTTTGAAATTTAAATCTAACGAGGTTGCAATGGTTTGGATCAACAAGGTTTTGGCCAAGCCGGGCACGCCAACCAATAATGAATGGCCTTGGCAGAAAATTCCGGTTAGCACCAGCCGCACCACATCGTCCTGCCCTACTACCACTTTCGCAATTTCCGATTTCAGGTTAGCGTAAGCTTGTTTCAAAGCATCGGCTGCTGCTACATCGTTGGAAAAATTCTGCGTCATAATTCGAATTTATAACTGAAAGATACGGGTTTTGCCGGGTCAGGTTGGCACAAGTACACCAGCGGTTGCTACTCCAGAATTTTACAAGAATTATAGACAGGGTCGATGTTGATGAACACATCTTGCCGGGCTTTGGTAAACCACTTATCCAATGTAATATCTTTCTTTTCTGCAAGTGCAGCGGATTGAATCCGGCTCCAGTCGTCTTTCAGATTAGCTACGTGTGGTGCCAGTTTGGTTTTAAAGTAAAGAATCCGAACTGCCTCTTTGCCATCATCCGTTCTGTATCGTAATGGTTTGGAAATATTTCCCACTTTCATGGTATCGATATTCAGGTACACCACAGGATCAATATCGCGCATCGAAATTCGGGTTGAACCATCTTCATCTGTAAAAAATCCTCCTAAGCCTTTTGTGTTGGCGTCATCCGAAATCTCTTTTGCGATTTGTTCGAACTTCAGTTTATCGGTAATTATTTTGCTTCGGATACTGTCCAAAAATTTCTCAGCTTGTTTAATGTCATCATCAGAAGGTACAGCTGAAATTAAAATGTGCCGCGAATTGTATTCATTACCTCTGCGATCAATCAACTGCATAATGTGAAATCCAAAAGGCGATTTAAAGGGCTGAGAAATTTCTCCCAACTTCAACTTGAATGCCTGTGCTTCAAACTCGGGCACCATCGCCCCGCGACCCACATAACCCAACTCACCACCGTTGTATTGTGCACTTTGGTCTTCGGAGTTTTTCATGGCCAGCTCAGTAAAGTTTTCGCCTTTCAACAAACGCTCGCGTATATCAATTAATTTTTTGCGGGCTTCTTCTTCCTGTGCGGCACTTACTTTAGCGGTGCGCACGATTTGGGCTACCTCCACATCCGATGAATAGAAGGGCAAACTATCGCTTGGTATCTTGTTAAAAAATTTTTTGATCTCGGCAGGTGTAACCGTAATATCTTTTGTGATGCGGCTGGTCATTTCGCGGGCGATTAACTGTTCGCGAATCTGTTCGCGTAATTCTAGTTTAATCTGCTCTAACGTTTTTCCATAAACACGTTCTAATTGCTCGGGCGAGTTACCGGAATTCTGAAGTATCATGGCCATCCGTTGCTCGGTATTTCCATCCACTTCTATATCTGTTACAAGTACGGAGTCAATCTCGGCTTTGGCCACCATTAGTTTATTAATGATTAACCGGTTGAACAGTTCGCACTTGGCTTCTTGCGATTGTGGATTTCCTTCGGCCAGAAAAGCCTGATAAGCGGTTTCCAGTTCGCTCTTCAGCACAATATAATTATCTACTTTGGCTATAATCTTATCTACCACAAAGCCGGTATCTTGTGCCAACGCTGTAGTCCACACAGCAAGCACCAGCGCACTAGCGGTTATATATTTCGAAATCATTTTGTTTAGCGGCATTTTCATACACTTCGTCTTCCAGTTTACGTGCAAGTTCAACTTTTCTTTTATTTAAAATAATGTTTTTAATGTCCTGTTTTACGAATTCCAGAGGCGAAACATTGTCCGACATTTTGTAGGCGTCAATCTTCAGAAAATACAGGAATTCCGTATCGGTAGTTTCGTAGAAATTGTAGCTGCGTAGAAACTGTACTTTGTTTGGAATCTCCGCCAAAGGCGAATTAACCACCAGTTTATCAAACTCAATCCACGATGAATCTGCCAGGTGATAGGCAGCCGAAAAACTTAAACAGTACGAACGCAACTCAGCCACATCCTTCTCCTTACGGGAATACATCAAATCTTTGATACGTTTGGTGCGAGGTGCTTCCTTGGGTACTTTGATATACGTGCCCTGCACAATATTTTGTTTCAGAATAAAATTATCCTGCCGTGATTTATAGTACTCCTGAATTTCCTGATCGCTCACACTATCATTCAGGTTTTTCTGAATGTAATAATTCTGATACTCATAACCGATAAGGCTGTAGCGATAGTCCAGCACCTTCCGTTCTACTTCGGCTTCGTTAATGTCAATATTTTTAGTGGCTTCATGAATTACCAGTTGTTTCCGAATCCAACTGTTTACATACGCGGTTACCCGTGCAATGCTATCATCGGCTGTTGCCCCGGCCGGAATAATACCAACCAATTCGTCCTGATAAAGTAAAGAGTTGTGTACACGTGCTACTGTTTTGCGGGCATTCTCCGCTTCGCTCTTTTCTTTTTTCATGCGAATAAGATCGCACCCACCCAGACCCAGCAGCCCGGAGAAAATTACAACCGTAACAATATGTTGCGCGATTGGTTTCATTTTTTGGTTAACTCTGCTACAACGGCTTTCTTACCCTTTTTATTGATTTTAACCGGATACTTTTGTCGTAAACCTGCTACCCATTGTTTTTCTAATTCATCCTGATAATCGGCAATTACCTGCGCGCGCGCCTCATTAAATTCTTTTACACCGGGTGGCACCAGTCGTTTTATTTCTACAAGATAATGCAAGCCATCTACATCGGCCTGGTGCAAGCCGCTAACCCACGTTACCTGATCCATTACTTTGCTATCCTTCTTTTCGTAGGTTCTGAAACTTTGAACCGATTTGAATTTGCGCAGGTCGGCCGCTGAAAGTGTATCGCCCTTGTTGATTTTGGCTAGCGTTTCGGTTATTATCTTTTTATCATTTGTAGCAAAGTATCGGGCCTCTACCCTATCGCCTGCCTGGTACTTATTCTTATTGTCTTCATAAAATTTCTTTTGCCCTACGGTATCTTCAGAAGCTTTATTCCACACTTCTTTTTCCATGATCTCAAACAACAAAATTCCTTCGTAGTATTCGGTAAGCAGGTTTTTGAAATCCGGATTTTCCTGCTTCAACTTTTCTTCTTCTGCCGTCTGGATTTTTTCTTCCGTCCATTCATCATACAATTGCTGGGCATAAGCCCGCGGGGCTAACCGCGTTGCCTTCTGATTCTTTTGTACAAAGCTTACAAACTGATTCACTGTATAAGGAGTGTTACCAACTGAAAAAAGTTGTTGCGAACCCAATGCCGCTTCGGGTTTGTATGTCCAGTTAGCTTTGGTAAGTGAGCTATCCGCTTTCGCTAAGATTTTTTCAAGGGTTTCGCGCTGTTCCACAAATTGGAATTTTTTTCTGCGCGCAGTTTTTTGTGCTTGCTGCGATTGCTGCACGCGTTCATCGCGACCCAGCCTGCGCCTAAGTGAAGCATCCATTTCTTTAAGTGAAGGCAATGCAATTTTTCGTTCAAACCGGATAATGTGCCATCCTAAGGCAGATTGAAACGGATCTGAAATTTCGCCCGGCTGTTGCATTGAAAATGCCATGGCTTCAAACTCAGGTACCGATGCCAACGCACCCACACCAAACGGTCGCAACTTTCCACCTTGTTCGCTGGTGTTCTTATCATCCGAAAATTCTTTGCACACTTCATCCCAACTGCGGCCGCCTCTTAACTGATCGTGTACCGAAAATGCTTTGCTACGCAGTGCACCTTCATCGCCACCGGCTCGCAACAAAATGTGCGATACCTCCACCTCGCCACGCGAAGGTTTACGATCTTTTACTTTTATGATGTGATATCCAAAACGCGTGCGCACAATAGGCGAAATGCTACCCACTGGTGTTGAAAAAGCTGCTTCTTCAAATGGGCCTACCATTTGAAGGGCTGTGAAATAACCCAGGTCGCCACCATTTACTTTTCCAGATGGATCTTGTGAAAATTCGCGAGCCAGTTTTTCAAAATCTTCACCGGCCATAATTCGTTTGCGTAGGTCTGCTGTTTTTTGATACGCAGCAAGTGTATCGGCAGGTGTTGCTTCTTCATTAACGGAAATAAGAATGTGGGCAGCCCGCACTTCTTCTGTTAATCGCTTATAGGTTTGCTGCACCAATTTTTCTAAAGCATCTTCTTCGGCCCGGTAAGGTTTTTTTAGTTCTTCCCGATAGGTTTTAAATTCGGTATTAAACTTGGCCGTGGTGTCTAAACCGCGGAAGCGTGCCTCGGCCACTTTCAGCTTAAAGTTGATGAACAACTGCAGGTATTCGTTAACTTTTTCTTCGGTAAAATCCTGCGGATTGCTTTGATGGTTTTTACGATAGGTGTACGTAAACTCATCGGTGCTTACGGCTGCACCACCTGCGGTAAACAAGGGTTTAGGGGCAGCCGGCTTTTTTTGCTGCGCTTGTAAAGAGACTGAAAAAAGGATACTACCAATCAGGAACCAAAATACCCGCATACACTCGTACTTGTAAAGTGAACAAGACCGTAAAAGTAAGGTTTTTTAGGCAGGGAATAACGGGCTTTGCCGGGCCTATTTAATGATCTTGGTAAGGCGGCACACGTTCTTTTCGTCCCGCTTCAGGTACTCCACATTGTCCATAATGGCTTTTACCAGCCTTATGCCCAAACCGCCCTTGCGTTTTTGATGAACCAAGTTGCCGAGGTCGGGTTCATGAAACTCGTTAATATCGAACAAAGAGCCATCGTCCACAATTTCGAAAATGAATTTTCCCCTTGCCGGGATGTCGATGTGTAACTCCAGCATATGATCGGGATTGCAATGATGCGCATGGATCATCAGGTTAGAACACATCTCGTCTAACGCCAGCACAATTGCGCTCATTTCAATCTCAGGCACATGCTGGTCCTTCAGCGAAGTTCTTACAAACTCGCGAATACCCTTCAGGTTACTGAGGCTACACCCTATGTTATACTGATAATTCATCTGCCAACTTCTTTGCTTCCGGCTTGGTTGCAGCTATATGCAACAAATCGGCCAGTCCTAAAATGCTAAACGTATTTGCTACCTTCTCCTTCATACCAAACAACACCATTGGAATATTTTTGTCTCTCAACTCTTCTATGTACGACATAAAAACTCCTAACCCGGCTGAGGAAATGTATTCCAGCGCACTGCAGTCCACCAGAATCTTTTTAAATCCTTCGCCCACGCTTTTCGCAATGGCCAGATCTAACTCTATAGAAGAACTTGCATCAATTTCTCCTATTACTGAGATAATATCTGCGCCTTCTTCCTGTAATCGTTTAATATGAACCATGGGTTACTCTTTTTAACGGTTTTATTTTTTTAATGTTTACTTCTGCTATCTGAACTTTATTGTCATAGACGTATAGTCGTCATTTATCAATGTAGAGCCCGAAAACTCATACAACCGCTGAATAATATGTTTTTCTATCTCCTGGGAACTTTTCCCAGCTACTTCGTGTAACGCGGCCTCCAACCGATCATAATCAAACTCTTCGCCTTTTGTGTTTTTTGCTTCTGTAATTCCATCGGTGTAAAGTACCATTACATCGCCCGGTGCATATTGTACTTCATTGTTTTCTACCAGCCGACAATAATCGCGCGTGCGCACCATGCCTAATGCAGTGCCTCTGTCTTTCAGGTATTGGGTTTTATCTTCGCTGGCTTTGTAATACAACACCGGGCAATGCCCTGCGCGGGAATAGCGAATAGTTTTAGTTTTAGTATCTACCACAAAGTAGGTGGCCGATATAAATGATCCACGTTCCAAACAAAATGCCAACGCTCTATTAGCGCGCTCCATAAATTCTTTTGGTTCTAACTCTTGTTGAGCCAGACTATGAAAAATTCCTTTCATCTGAGACATGTGGAATGCCGCTGTTGTTCCTTTACCTGAAACATCGGCAATGATAAGTGCAACCTGATTTTCGTTTATGCGCAGTGTATCATAATAATCACCGCCCACTTCATCGGCCGATTGTGCAAATGCAGAAATCTCAAAGTCCGGATCGTTCTCCAACTTGGTAGGCAGCAAACTCTTTTGTACTGTCTTGGCAATTTTCAACTCTTCTTTGTAACGCTCGGTCTGGAAAGCCTGCTCCATCAAACGAAAGTTCTCAATAGAAATACCAGCCTGATTGGCAAAGGCCGATACAATGCGCATCATCTCTTTGTTGAACCCTTCGGGTAATTCTTTTAAGAGTGCGAGTGTACCAATCGTTTCGCCCTTAACTACTATTGGAAATGCAATAAGCGAACGAAACCGTGCGCCTTTTAGCGAAGCTAAATGCTTTGAAAGATTTTTGGTCTTATCGCTGCTCTGATCCAACGCACCTTTTACATTATGTTGCTTCAGGTGGTTGCGAATTTGCTGCGACTCTTGTTCGGTAATCTTATAAGTAAAAAATTTATCGCCATTGCTGGCGCTTTCAATCTCCAGCCAGGCGGCATCGGCAAACACCGCGCTTACCGAACTCTCCAACAAAATATTGTAAAC
>DPSB01000503.1 GCA_003537495.1 Cytophagales bacterium
CTATAGTCAGCTTTGCATGTAATATCAATATGACGTATCAAATTTCCAGTACCTGTTAAAAGGCCATAGGGGTCATGCAGAAGCGTCCCTTTATTAAATCCCAGGTTTAAATAATTTGAGTAAACTGGTATCATACAATACGCATCTTGTAATTTATCAGACACAGAAAAAACTGCTGTCAAAGCATGCGTGTGATAAAGCAGTTCATTTGAATCTTTGTTTTGCTCTAATATATAATTTCTCAAATCCTTAAACAAGGATACAAGATTTTTGTCTTTCAATTCAAGTAAAAAAAGAAAGTCAGGATGTATTGGTCTTACCATTGATATGATGCATTAATTTGATGGTTTCAACTAAGTCTGACCATTGTGGCAACAGCTTACAGAAACTGAAGCTTTAAAAGCAAATTACCTCGTCAGCACGTCGTACTAAAATAACATAAAGTAAACGAACAATGTCCTGCAGGCTGCAGCAATACAAGCGATGGCTCATGTTACAAACTAATAAGGATTTTCTGTCGTCAACTTCCTCAATGCTTGCAACACATAGATAGCTGAAAATCAAAACATTGGACCCAAATTACTAAACCGGTATTATGTGAGCATGCATTTCATTTATCCTTCTGCAGGTTCTACGAATTCAACTCCGTATTCTGCGGCTATATCCATCACTTTTGCATAATCGATTTCAATACTCCCTGGTTCAGGTGGAATATGGGAAGTTGCTGGGGTACTCAAGGCTCGTACGCAATCCTCAAAACCTGAAGGGGAGCAAACAATAAGTATCCTGGCGTGCCCGGGAGAATCCACTGTATAGGTATGAGGAATATCTTTAGGTGCAAGCAGGTAGTCACCTGCTTTTAACTTGGAGGTATTTCCTCCAACTGATATCGTCAACTCACCTTCAATCACATAGAAGCCCTCATCTTCCCGATGATGGACATGCCAGGGTGGGCTACCTTCATTAGTGGCATATAACTCGATCATGCAATACCTGCCATCCGTTTCTTTGCCTGTTACATGTATTATTGCGAGTTCACCCAGCCAGTTTAGTGCTTCATTTATCATTACTTATGCTTTTGGTTACGCTGGTTACATTCGTGTTACCAAATAGTATAAGAAAATAATTTCCTTCTTTGCAAGCTGTATGGCTTTAGATCCACACATCATGCATAACCGCCAGTTAATATCGAAGAACCTTGTTCGGAGTACAATCGCCAGAGTCCTGTCACACTAATTTAATACATTTGATTCGAAGAGCAAACTGTAAGCATGCTCCACGCAGAGTTTTTAACCACAACTGAGCATAGCGAACGTCGGGACGCAATGTATGCTGCAGCACCTCAGAACGATTTATCCAACATATACAAAGGACTACCAGGAATTTGAAGCATAAAACACAAAACCACAGTTTGTTTTAGAAAATACGTTGTAACCATCTCCCTTGTTTTGTTCATTATATGTTGTTCAAATGTCTGTTAGATCGATTCAGTCTAACTTTTATACTCAGATTAAAGTATAAACTTTTTACCATCGAAAAAGTAGAGGCCTGTTTCCCAGGTACCTACCCAAATATTTCCAGCTTTATCTTCCAAAACAGACCAAACTCCCGGATGGGCTAAACCATCTTCATTTGTAAAACAAGTGAAAGTTTTCCCATCATACCGGCAAATGCCATCACCGCCAAACCATAGATTTCCATTATTGTCTTCTATAATTCTGGTAACCATACCGGGATAGCCGTCTTGCTTTGTAAAACTTGTAAATGATTTCCCATCATACCGGTATGCGCCTCCCCAATTACTGAACCAAATATTTCCCTGTTTGTCTTGCAATTGAGGCCATCCCCAATTATGCGCCTTTGGCTTTGGTCCATTCTGAAACAAATTCTTTAGTTTGAGGTTGGTTATAGATTTGCCATCGTAACGATATACACCTTCATTAGTGCGACCTCCAAACCAGATGTTACCTGCATTGTCTTCTAAAATATGTTCCACTTTATCGTTATTGCTCAAAAAGCCTTTTGCAGTATCATTTATACTAAAGTGCGTAAAGGTTTTGCCGTCAAAAACATACACTCCGTCAATAGTTACTAACCATAGTTTTCCAGATTTGTCCTGCATAATATCATAAACCATTTGCTTTTGATAAAACTCATTTTTGTTCGGTGGCAGGTTACTGGGTTTGGGAATCTGTACCTTAGTAAATGTCTTTGAATCGTAAAGGCAAACCCCGTCTTGAGTACCTATCCAGATATTAGAATCCCTATCTTCCAGGATGTCGTTGATGGAATTACTGATTAATCCATCGGCTACCAAAAACTGGCGAAATGATTTACCATCATATTTATATAGGCCATTTTCCGTGGTTCCGAACCAAAGATTTCCAGATTTGTCCTCAAGGCCGCATCGTACATGGCCATATCGCGGGTTTCCAATGGTTTTTATAAGTTTTGGGTGATCCGGTACTTTTGGCAAGTCTTTTACAACCGGCCCGCTGCAGGCAGCACCAAAATATAGTATTGCCAGGAAAGCAAAAGCATGTCTATTTGAGAATACTGTAATCATTGTTGACTATAATGGTTTGGCATTGAATCTGTATGCAGGAATAAGTGTTGCCAAGCGTTGAAGAATAACTGAGCCGGGCATTAAGAAGTTGGGTTTGAGAACCGATTTTGAATAATAGATCGCCGTACCAAATTAACAAAATCAAACCGAATTACGAACCGTAATGTACGTTGCTCAGGAAGTAAGGCCCCGATTGAAAAGAGGGATCGCCGGGACTGATCAAGGTCCCGCATTGCCTGGGATTCATCTTCGCCCATTTACTGAAACCGATTAGAATTAAACTGTTGATTTTCTAATGTCAATCTAAAACTTTTGTCTGCAATTGATAGTCCAGTTATCCCATATCTACAAGTTCGTTTCCGTGTATTTTTTAAAATTATCCAAAATCGATTGCCATCCGATTCTTTGCATTTCTAT
>DPSB01000521.1 GCA_003537495.1 Cytophagales bacterium
GTGCACTTTTTAAAACAGTACCGCAAAGTTTTATGATCAAAACCTTAAAAGTAGGTATTGAGGTTTTTAATAAATCCCGAACAAAAAGCTATAGTTTGTACTTAACCGGCAGGATGGATGGACAAAATGGTTCTCCGGTTTTTTACTATTACGATGATTTTTATCAAGGCCTTAGTGCCGAGTTTCAATACAGAAAGTATCTGAATGGTTTTAAAAATCATCAAACAAAACGTGGCCGAGGCTTCCTGCAAGGAGTTTATATAGGGGGGTATTTAAATGGTGGTTCTCATAGTAATGCAGGAGAATTCTCTACCTCGAACTACAACTTTAACACAGGTCAGAGTACAATTACCTCGTATTATTTGGAGGACTACATCTTAAATTGGGGTGGTGGATTTATGCTTGGCTATCATAGAACATTCTGGAAAGTTTTATTCTTCGATGCCTACATGGGGGGTGGATTTCAACTCTCAGAAATTGATAGACACTTTGATCCACAAACGCCAAGTGAATATTACTTTTCTTCGTATCAGGTAATTACTTCACCGGCTTATCAGGGTATTATGCCCAAGTTTGGAATTTCATTAGGAGTTGCGCTATAAATTAAATTCCGGCTTCAATCTGAAAGCGCACTTGCCAGTTGTTGGTATTGGGATTGGTTTGTTGCAGCCACTTGTTTTGTTCAAACGTAATATCGCCTTGCAGCTTTACACGATGCCCGCGAATGTATTTGTTAAGGCCCAGTGTAAATTGTTCGGTTTGGTCATCCAGTGTTTGAATTGTTTCAAACGGACTTACGCGTGAGTAGCGGCCTACAAGTTCATAACTATTCTTAAAGTAATAACTGCCCTGATAATTTTGCCCGAAGCCCGCATAGATAAAACGCACATCGCCATCTTCGTTTACGGTAATAGGATTGGGTGAATCTCTTCGCAACCATTCGCAGGCAAGCGCCCAGCCTTTGTGCTTAAATAAAAAATCAGTCATGAAAGTTGTCATGTCACGCTGGCCGTATAGAAATTTTCCTAACTGGCCTCCAGTGCGGGTTGTATTTTCGTTGTGCGATAACGTAACACCAATGGAAATTTTGGGTTTGGGTTCGCGGGCCAGGTCGCCTTCAAAATAATCGCCACCGTTGGTAAACGGTCCGAAAGGAAGTAACTCAATTCGTCCGGTGTAATCCAACCCATTATCGGAAGCTGTTATATTTCGGCCTTCACCCGATGAAACTGCTCCGCGCAGCACGTAATAAAATTTGTTGATGTAGTTGTTATAATACACCTGCGCTCCAAAATCGCGATCGATATTAAAAGTAGAGTTTACAATAGAACGATCGGCCAGTTGCAAATCGCCCGATGAGTTTACGCGTTGGCGGTTGCCCGGAAGTTTGGTTTGCCCAAGCCCAATTGAAAAGTGTTTGTTTACGGAATAGATAATCATCGCATCGCGAATCACATTCGGAAAACCGGTATCATCAAAATCCATATCCGATCGTGAAAACGATAACTGAATCAGGTAATAGAATTTTGGATTATAGATATACCCATCAAAACGCAAACGCAATCTTCGTACGCGTGCCTCTACCTGATCAATCGTAAAATCATCGGCACTTTCGGTGCGGAATGCAGCCCGGTTTTGCATGCGAAACCGGATGTTAAGCAGGTATAAACTATCGGGCGAAATAATACCCAAGCCTTTGCCGAAAGTGAAGTAAGGAGAGGGAGTAATGGTTTGGGCGGGGGCCAGGTGAGCGCTGATAGTAAGCATGCCAACCAGCAAAAAACCTTTGAATTTCATGGTTTTAATAGGATTGCCGCAATATTATTAATTTAATGTTACCTGAATGTTAAGTGGATAACATTCAGGTAAAATATGTTTGGCGGGTCCTTATGCTCAGCTATCCATTAAAAAGAATTCACTTCCCCTCCTTCAGCTTAGCAACTTGTGCAATGGCATTCTCATTTTTTGGATCAAGTTCCACAGCTCGCTCATAACAAAATAAAGCGTTGTCGTTCAGGCCCGCTTTTGCGTAAGCTTCACCCAGGCTATCGAAACAATTGGAAGATTCAGGAAACAAATACACATTGGTTCGCAGGATGGTTATGGCTTCTTTTAAATTACCGCGAGCCATCAACACATAACCGCAAGAGTTTAATTCCGATTCTGAACTTACTGCTTTGCGCACCTGATCGGCCAAGCCACGCGGACTTGCATTTTCATCGGCAAGCAAACCTGAAGTAAGCCATTCATTAATCTGTGTAAAACTTTTGTAGCTGGGGCTATATGCTTGGCCACTCAGAATTTTCTGAAGATCGCGCTCCAGTGATTCAACCGGATATTCATTAATGCGGCCAATCTCTTTGTTATTTTGATATACAATAAAAGTAGGCACCCGGTACACATTCAACTCTTTTTCCTCGCGGTTGGGTGCTTGCTTGTACTTTTCAGAATCACTATACACACCAATCAACTGAATGTTTTTGTCTGTAAATCCAGCTGCATGCAGTGTCTTTAACATGCGGGGCAACTCGCGCTTGCTATCGCCACACCACGAACCGAATACAATTTTAAGGGTAGTCTTTTCAGGTTTTAATTTTTTGAGTTGAGCTACAACAGCAGCGTTGGGCTGATAATGTTCATAACCCGGACTATACCATTCAGCAAAAGGCTGCTGCAAAAAATCAGTAAGGGAACAAATACCAACTAACGGCTTGGCGGGTTGTTGCGCCCATAGGTGCGAAAACATAAACACAAATGCAGTAAGGGCGAGGATTTTTTTCATCAGTTAATTTTTTATCAAAACTATTACGCTAACCGTAAGCGTGTTGTTAACCGTTTCCTAAACGATTGCCAATAAGTTGTTAATCCTGATGCATACTTTTCTTTATTTTGCCGATTACTTAGTGCCACAAGGCGTGACGAGCTCAGGGCAAGTAGTTCAACAATTAAATACGCGAAGTAGTATGGCAGGAGCAGCCGCAATGGATACCCCGTTAATGAAACAATACAGTGCTATCAAGGCGAAGTATCTCGGTGCTTTGTTGCTTTTTCGTGTGGGCGATTTT
>DPSB01000137.1 GCA_003537495.1 Cytophagales bacterium
TCCACCAACACAACTTCATTTGCAATTTCCTTGTAAGCCAATACATCAGCACAAGTGGCGCCTACATTGCCAGCACCTACCACGGTTATTTTCATAATGATTATTAGTTAGTACGTTAAAATCGGGCCGCAATTTATAACCGAATCGGGCAAAAGAAAAGTTAAACTAAGATTGTATTAAGCGAAATTGTACTGCCTGCCGGGTGTTTTTTGTGAGTTTGAACCGGTTGTCTATCCTGTACCCCACTACCCAAACAATTTCTCCGTTATCCTCTAAAACGGTTACCCGGTTTTTAAGATTTACAGGCACTTTTTCATCAATCAGAAAATCACTCACTTTCTTAGCATGCTCCATCCCCAATGGAAAAAAAGAATCACCCGCCTGCCATACCCGCCAGATAAGTGTGGGTGAAAGTTTCTCAATATCCAATATGGCAACTGCGGCATCATTCACAATTTGTGGCAAAACCGGAACCTTAACTTCCACTTTGTTTAACCCTAATTGGTATATACCCGATGCAAGCGGAACAGAAACAATGGGTAGCTTTTCTGCGAATGGTGTAATCAAAAGCTCTTCGCGATCTACGGCCAGGCAATGGGTGCTACTATAAAAAACTTTGCCTGCTTGTCCGGTGGCAGCCGCATAAATACCTTCTGCTTGTTGTTGATTAAATCCATAAGTACGCAATGTGCGCCACAGGCAGGCACTAGCGGTTGACTGTAGTAATCCTGCTTTACTTATTTTTACAAGATCTCCATTAACTACCACATACATCTTGCGCCATTGCTGCACCTCTGTATTCAGAATTTCCAGATCGGGTTGCAATCGTGCCACCATTCCGGCAAAACTTTGCTCAAGCGAAGAATTGATTTTTTTTAGTTCGGGTATAACCCGATGGCGGATGAGGTTGCGCTGGTATGCGTCAGTTTGATTACTGCTGTCTTCACGCCAGGTAATCTGATTTGCTGCTGCATAGGTTTCAATTTCAGCACGAGTTGCAAACAATAACGGCCTGATTCGGTTGCCCGAAAGTGGAGCAATACCCGTAAGACTTTCAACACCTAACCCACGGGTTAAATTAAGCAAAGCTGTTTCAAGTGAATCGTTGAGGTGATGCGCGGTGGCCACATATTTAAACTGATGCAGCTCGATTATTTTATTAAACCATTGGTAGCGCAACTCACGCGCAGCCATTTGTATGGAAAGTCCGTGTTCCATGGCATAATTGTTGGTATCAAAACTGGTCGCGAAAAACGGAACGTTGTGGTTTGCACACCAATCTTTTACAAACTGTTCATCACCATCCGATTCAACTCCTCGCAACTTAAAATTTACATGAGCTACACCAATATCGAACTTAAGAGAATGACACAATTGCAGCAGCACCATAGAATCCAAGCCACCGCTCACCGCCAGCAGTATACGGGCATGAATATCTACGCCCAGTTGTTTAACATATTTCAGCAATTGATCGCTCACAAGCCCAAAGATAACTTTTATCTATTTTTGCCCCGATGATGCGTTACGTACTACTTCTGGTTCTGGTATTTGCTGCGGAATGCACACTTGCTCAACGGCAGGTAAAATTAAAAAAGGCCGACAATCTGTTTGGCGCTATGAAAGATGGAGAACGGTTTGATCGGGTAATCGGCAACGTAGTGTTTATTCAGCAAAACACAACCATCTATTGCGACTCAGCACATTTTTATAAGAAAAGAAATTTTGTAGAGGCTTTTGGAAAAATCCACATTGTAGAAGGCGACTCGGTAGATGTGGTAGCCCGCAGCCTGAGCTACGATGGCAATAAGCGCATTGCCTACCTGCGCAAAAATGTAGTATTCACTAAAAAAGGAATTGCTACCCTCTATACCGATTTTCTGGATTACGATCGGCCTCGCAATCAGGCGCGCTACTTTAATGGTGGCAAATTGGTGGACTCAACAAATGTGCTAACCAGCAAAAAAGGGTACTATGATATTCGTAGCAACCTGGCTTCTTTTAAAACAGAGGTAAATGGTAAAAATCCAGACTACACGCTTGAGTCTGATACACTGCAATACAACTCCACAACCAAGATCATTTACTTTCGCGATCACACCACTGTAACCGATAAAGATGGTAGCACTGCTGTTTACAAAAGTGGTTTTTACAACACCAACCTGAAAGCCTCGGCTCTTAGTCTGGGTCAGATGGAAACAGCCGAGTACAAAATAAAAGGCGATGAATACCAGATTGACGATGTGCGCAAACTCTATCGGGCAAAGGGCCGTGTAATCATGACTTCCAAAGAAGAAAACATGTTGATTTTTGGTGACGATAGTTTTTACGATAAACAAAATGGAATTTCCAAAGTATATGGTAATGCCTTTGTAGCCAAGATTGGCGATGACCTCGATACGCTTTTTATCACAGCCGATACATTAGTATCTATTGAAAGTAAAGACCCCAGGAAAAAACGCTTACTGGCTTACAAGAATGTAAAAATCTTCAAAACCGATATGCAAGGCGTGGCCGATTCGCTGGCTTACATCGCTATTGATTCGGTGTTGCACATGTACACCCAACCCATTTTATGGAATAATGAAAACCAGATGACAGCCGATTCGATTTACATGGTTATGAAAAATAAAAAGATAGATCGGCTGTACATGATTGCCAACTCGTTTGTGGCCTCGCAAGATTCACTTAAGAATTTTAATCAGATAAAAGGACGCAAGATGGTGGCTCACTTCAGCGGCAGCTTAATCAATTTTGTATCGGTTGATGGAAACGGTGAAAGCATTTACCACGCCTTGCAGGAAAAGGAAATAGAAACAGATAAAGGTAAGTTTCTGATTACCTACACTACCGGTATGAACAAGATGATTTGTAGCAACATGCGAATTAATTTCCGGGAAGGAAAGGTTAATAACGTAAGCGCGTACGTGCAGCCCGATGCCACGTTTACTCCACCGCATGAGATAAAAGAAGCCGACCGGCTATTGAAGGGTTTTGACTGGAAGGGCAAGCTCCGGCCCCTACGGGCTGATGTGGTAAAACGCTCACCAAACGAAGCCACCAAGTAAATAATTGCCTAAACCAATAATTTTTTTCCGCAAACGATAGGGAAAAGCACCATTTTATAATTACTTTTCACTTGAATTAGTGTGTCGTATTATGAAAGTCTGGTGCCTCATCTTTTGCTTTGCGATGGTCAGCCTGGCGGCAACGGCCCAGCAATTTGAGTTGCCCGATATTCAGGACGCCTACCAGACTACCGTTGGTGAAACGCTCCGGATCCCAATTAAAATCACCAACCAATCCGATAAGCCCCTTTTTTACATTATCCGCAGGGCACAATCCGATCTTGGCGAAAGCCAAAAAGGTTATTTCTGCCTCGATAAAAACTGCCTCGAAACCGGAATTTCAGAATTCTCGAAACGTGTTGAACCGGGCGAAACCATTCAGCAACTGGCTTTTGTTTTGGAAAGTGGTCTGATCGCTAGTCAACACTCCATTAAGTTTCAGGTTTTCCCGAAAGGAAACCAGGCCGATATGCGGGAATACACCGTGCATATTAACGTGCATGAGCGCACCGAGAAGCCAGTTCTTTTTCACTCCAAAGACATTACCATTCAGGATGTTTACCCCAATCCGGTACAGGATTATGCCTATATCGATTACCGGATTCATAATGAGAATGCTAAAGCCAAACTCACCATTCACAATATTTTGGGCAAACCAATGGATGAGTTTGAATTACCAACCTCCGAAACCCGCGTAAAACTGCAAACCGAAGAGTACACGGCCGGCATCTATTTTTACACCCTTTACCTCGATAATAACGGGGTGCTTACACGAAAACTCATTATCCGAAAATAACCTTCTGTTTTTGGCGTTTTAGGCCCAAAAGGCTGAATTGCTATTTTAGCTACCTGTAGTATATTTGCAGGCTTAAATAGGCTTCAAAGCCCAGAATTCTACGATTTTGAAATCCTCTCAACCAATGTTTAAGAAAAGTCTACTGGCAATAACTCTGCTTGCGCTGATTGCTGTTGGTTGCAGCAAGTTCAGACGCATTGAAAAAAGTGAAGACTGGCGTGTGAAGTACGAGGCCGGCCTGAATTATTTCGCCAAGAAGGATTATTACCGCGCCTCTATTCTGTTCGAATCTATTCTGCCCATTGTGCGCGGTTTGCCGGAAGGAGAAAAAGTTGAATTTAACCTGGCGTACTGCCAGTATCATGAGAAGTTGTATTTGTTAGCTTCCGATCAGTTTAAAACATTCTATGAAACTTATGGTCGCAGTAGCTTAGCCGAAGAAGCAACTTTCATGTATGCTTATTGTTTGTATGCGTCATCGCCCGATTCCAGTAAAGATCAGCAAAGCAGCATTGAAGCCATGAATGCGATGCAGAACTTTTTGAATCGTTATCCCGGCAGTCAGTTTCTGAACCGTGCGGTTGAAGTAATTACCGTAAGTCAACAAAAACTGGAGAAGAAAGGATTTGATAACGCCAAACATTACCTGAAGCTGAAGATGTACCAAGCGGCAGTAATTTCATTAGATAACTTTAAAAAGAATTATCCGGACTCTAAGTTTTTAGAAGAAGGTGCTTACTTAAAAGTACAAGCTGAGTTCGAATTGGCTTCTATAAGCATTGCCACAAAACAATTGGAACGTTTCAACACAACCTTAGATTACTACAAAGAACTGGTAGATAATTTTCCGAACAGCAACTTTTTGAAAGATGCCGAACGCTACTATACCGAAAGTTTAGAACGAGTAAATAAATTAAAAAGCAATAAATCTTAATATCATGGCTATTCAACCATCTATTGTTACGCGCGACATGGATAAAATCGCAGCACCAACCGGAAACCTATACGAATCGGTGGTAGTGATTTCAAAGCGTGCCCGCCAGATTGCCGTTAATCTGAAAGAAGAACTTAACAACAAACTTGCTGAGTTTGCTACTACGGTAGATAACCTGGAAGAAGTATTTGAAAACCGTGAGCAAATTGAAATCTCACGTTACTACGAGCGCATGCCTAAGCCAACCAGCTCTGCAATTGAAGAGTTTCTGGAAGGAAAACTGAACTACCGTTTACGCAGTGCCGAAACTGAAGCTGAGGTAAAAGCTGAGTAATGCCGCTTGCCGGAAAGAAAATTCTGCTGGGTGTATGCGGCAGCATTGCCGCATACAAATCAGCCCTGCTCGTCCGGCTATTAGTTAAAAACGGGGCTGATGTAAAAGTAATCATGACTGCTTCGGCCCATGATTTTATTACACCGCTTACCCTCTCCACCCTCTCTAAAAATCCGGTACTTACACATTTCAGTAAGGATGAAACCGGCCAATGGAATAATCATGTTGAACTTGGCTTATGGGCCGATGTATTTGTATTGGCTCCGGCCAGCGCCAATACATTAGCTAAAATGGTTAACGGACTTTGTGATAATCTTTTCTTAGCTACTTATCTATCTGCGCGATGCCCGGTTATGTTTGCTCCGGCTATGGATCTGGATATGTGGCAACACGCCTCCACTCAAGCTAATCTTAAAAAGCTAATGGCGTTTGGTAATATATTGATTGAACCTACGCATGGCGAATTAGCCAGCGGACTTGTTGGAACAGGCCGCATGGCCGAGCCCGAACAAATTCTACAGTCAATCGAAAAACTTTTTAAACCCGGAAGGCTTACCGGTAAAAAAGCATTGGTTACTGCTGGCCCAACGTACGAAGCATTAGATCCGGTTCGGTTTATTGGCAATCATAGTACCGGTAAAATGGGCTTTGCCATTGCTGAAGAATTATCACGCGAAGGCGCTGAAGTTATTTTGGTTTCAGGCCCAACACATTTGCCTACACCTTCCGGAGTTAACGTAGTTAGGGTTAACTCAGCCGAAGAAATGTTTCTGGCAAGTAAAGCACATTTTGCTTCCGCGGATATAACGGTGTTCTCGGCCGCAGTGGCTGATTATAAACCAGCAAGCAAAGCCGATCAGAAAATTAAAAAAGGAAGTGACCCGATGGTAATTGAATTAGTGAAGACCTACGACATTGCCGCAGAGCTTGGCAAACTAAAAAAGCCCGGACAAGTTACCGTTGGCTTTGCACTTGAAACGGAAAATGAACGCACAAATGCGCAATCCAAACTAAAAGCCAAAAACTTCGATCTGATTGTACTTAACTCGTTGAATGATGCCGGTGCTGGTTTTGGCCACGACACCAACAAAATCTCGATCTTAAGCACCAGCACCTCGAAAGAATTTAATCTTAAATCTAAAAAAGAAGTTGCAGGCGATATCGTTACAGCTATAATCGAACATGCTTATGCGTAGTTTAGTGTTATGTGTAGTGATCTTGTTGGCCCATTCGGCCATTGCGCAGGAATTATTCTTTAAGGTTACCGTTAATGCCGATCAGATTCAGACTACTGATCGTGCTGTGTTTAAAGACATGGAGCGCGCTTTCGCTAACTTTCTGAATACGCGCAAGTGGACCAGCGATTCGTATAAGAATCATGAAAAAATAAACTGCTCGCTTTTTCTAAACATCAGCAAGATGCCTTCTATCGGTAATTTTGTTGCTAATGCGCAGATTACGGCCGCTCGCCCCATTTATAACAGTAACTACGAAAGCGTATTAATGAACTTTGCCGATCGGGATTGGGAGTTCGAATACATCGAATCGTTGCCTTTGGAGTTTAACGACAACTCGTACATCACCAACCTTACTTCCATGCTTGGATTTTATGCGTACGTAGTTCTGGCCGCAGATTATGATTCGTTTGGAGAGTTAGGTG
>DPSB01000381.1 GCA_003537495.1 Cytophagales bacterium
GGACGGGGTTGAAAATCATGCGCGAAATGTGATTAACCATACAGGTTTTGATCTGTTGCAAAGATGGCAAATTTATCTCATTATTGCACCTCTAAATTTAGGGTTAAAGTTGTTTATTTCTGGTAGTTAGTTCTTGCACCAGGTACAAGCAGCGAACAACTGATAACGCACAACTTTATTTGATGCATGAAGAGTTACCGTGAGCTGATTGAACAAACCTTTGAGTTCCCACAGAAAGAATTTAAAGTTCGCGACCATGAGTTATTATTCAACGATGTTCCCCTGATGGACATCATCAAGCAGTACGGAACTCCGCTTAAGATTACCTACCTGCCGCGTATCAGCGAGAACATCCGGTTTGCACAAGCCACCTTCAACAACGCAATAGAGCGTTTCAAATACAGTGGTAAATACACATACTGTTACTGCACCAAATCTTCGCACTACGACTTTGTTCTGGAAGAAGCATTAACCAATGACGTTCACATTGAAACTTCATCGGCTTTTGATATTCCGATTGTTCGAACTCTATACGAGCGCGGAAAAATTTCGAAAGAAACTTTCATAATCTGTAATGGATTTAAAATGCCGCAATACCGGCAATACATTACCGAGTTGTTGAACGAGGAATTTAATTGTATTCCGATTTTAGATAACCTGAGTGAGATTGATACGTACGAAAGCAATGTAACCCGCCCTTATCAGGTGGGCATTCGGGTAGCGGCCGATGAAGAACCGAAGTTTGAATTTTATACTTCGCGCCTCGGCATCCGCTACAGCGATATTATTCCACTCTATAAAGAAAAAATTCAACCCAGCAGCAAAGCTTCATTAAAGATGCTGCACTTCTTTATTAACACCGGCATTAAAGACACTGCCTATTACTGGAGCGAGCTTAGCCGCTTTATCTTTAAGTATTGCGAATTGAAAAAGATTTGCCCTACACTTGATTCGATTGATATTGGTGGTGGCTTCCCGATTAAAACTTCGCTCACCTTTCAGTACGACTACAAGTACATGATTGAGCAGATTGTGGAAAACATTAAGTGGATTTGCGAAAAGAATAACGTACCCGTGCCCAACATCTTTACTGAGTTTGGAAGTTTTACTGTGGGTGAAAGTGGTGCTGTGCTTTATTCGATGGTAGATCAGAAACTACAAAACGATAAAGAACTTTGGTACATGATTGATGGTTCTTTCATCACGCATTTACCCGATGTGTGGGGCTTGAATCAGAAATACATTTTGCTTTCTGTAAATAAGTGGGACGACCCCTATCATAAAGTAAACATTGGTGGCCTTACCTGCGATAGCCACGATTATTATAACTCCGAAGCCCACACGGGTGAAGTGTTCCTGCCCATGATTACCGATGAAGAACCACTTTACATTGGATTCTTCCACACAGGTGCTTATCAGGAATCGCTTGGCGGTTATGGTGGTATTCAACATTGCCTTATTCCGGCACCTAAACATGTGCTTATTCACAGAAACGAAGATGGCGAGATTACAACCGAACTGTTTGCCAAAGAACAATCCAGCAACAGCATGATGAAATTGCTGGGTTACGAAGGTACCCCGGAATAATTCTCTAAATCAGGTTTACAACCATTTTGCTATCTTGGTAATCTATTCAGCATAAGATGACCAGGCTGCTGCTTACTATCACTTTAACTTTGCTGTTGGGCAATAGTGTGCTTCTTGCACAAGAACTTTACACTGCCCGCGGTTTCTGGCAGGAAACTAAAAAAGAAACCTATCGCAAAATTGCCGATCGTAAACTAAAAGGTGATTCACTTACCACATCTGAATTGGCATATCTGGAAGATTACGAAAAATACCTGGCGAGTTATTACGAGCGTTTGTCCGATGAAGAAAAACGAAAATATCAGCAGCAAAAAACACAATGGGATTTTGAACTGGCTGCACCTTCAACCAACACCAAAGATTTTGAATTGCGGACCCGCGATCGGTTAATAAATGGAGTGTATGGTGCTTACTACGGAATAAGTATTGTAGTTGGCACCGAAGCAAGTGGCCCCGCAGCTGTTGGCATTATTCCGCTTACGGCCGGGCTTTGGCAACTGGGGCCAGTAATCAACAAGAAAAAATATCAAGGTATAAATGCCAATACCATTCGTGCAGGAAATTCGGGAAGGTTATTGGGTTTAGTGAACGGTGCATTTTTAGGCTTAGCCCTTGCGGGAGATTCTGATAACTCAGGCAATACTGCGTTGTTGTTTTCAACAGCCGGTAGCATTGCGTTGGGTGAAATTGGTTTTCAAACACAGAAGCGTAAAAATTTTTCGGAAGGGCATATTGAAATGATGCGACACTATGGATTTCTGGGGCCCTTTACTGCCGGTATGATAATCGCCTCGAGCGAAACCAGCGACAATCATGCTATTGGTGCCGGCTTGTTAGGTGGTGGAGTGGTGGGCTTGGTGATTGGTCATAACGTGGCTAAAAAATATGATTATAGCCAAGGCGATGTAGACGCGATAAGCGCACTTTCAATAGTAAGTGCAGGCTTTGGTTTTGCACTAGTAGCTGAAAGCCTAAATGCAAACGATAATCCGGGAGTTTTTCTTTTGCCTGCTGCAACTACAATTGTAGGATCAATGTTGGGTCAGAAATCCGTGAAAGGAATTCACCTCACCAAATCGCAAGGCAATATGATTTCGTTTGCTACCGGAGGTGCCGCGCTGGTTGGCCTCGGGCTTATGGTTGTGCTTGAAGCAGAGTCGGGTTTGTTGGCCATTGGTGTACCTTCTTTGTTTGCCCTGATTGCTCACCAGGCCATGTTCACATCGTACAAAAAAGAAAACCTGGCGCAGTTAAAACTTGGGCAATCAGCTAACAAGCGCCTGCAACTTTCCATGAATGTGGCCCCCGAAAATTATTTTACCAACAAACGTGCTGGCGAAAAAATTGTACAAACAGGCCAGCTATCCAATCCAATCGTGAAACTCAGATTAAAGTTTTAATTG
>DPSB01000314.1 GCA_003537495.1 Cytophagales bacterium
CCGTGTCCCCACAAACCATCTATATCATAATCATTTATTATTTCAGGCCTGTGGGGACACAGGCCCGGATTAATTAGATGAAAATTTAAAATCTGTGTTCCCCAATGTGGTTTGCGCTGCTGATTTCTTTTCGGCTTTGCGTTTTTCCAACACCGCTTTGTAGTCGATAGGCATAACCTTTATGAAATTTTTAAAAGTACTTGCCCAATACCCTAAAATGTGTGCCGCTACTTCGCTGTTGGTGTGCTTACCGTGTTGTTCAATCATAGTGTGAAGCAACTGCTCGTCTTCTTCATTCAACGTATCGAGCAGCACCATTTCCATATTGCAGTTCTTTACAAAAGTTTTGTTCACGTCCCACACATAGGCTACACCACCACTCATGCCCGCGGCAAAATTTCTTCCGGTATCACCAAGCACCACCACTGTTCCGCCTGTCATGTATTCGCAACCATGATCGCCCACGCCTTCAACCACAACTTTTACACCTGAGTTACGCACCGCAAAACGTTCCCCAGCCATTCCTTTTATAAACGCTTCGCCCGAGGTTGCACCAAAGAAGGCCACATTGCCGACAATAATATTTTTAGATGGATTAAATGTTGCGGCCGGTGATGGATATAAAATCAACTTGCCGCCCGATAATCCTTTTCCAAAGTAATCATTGGCATCACCTTCCAACTCGAATGTAACACCACCAGTTACAAACGCACCAAAACTTTGGCCGGCAGTACCGGTAAACTTCATGCGCACAGTATCGGCTGGCAAGCCAGGGCCAAGATAGATTTTTGAAATCTCGTTGCTGAGCATTGCTCCCACGGCTCTATCCTGATTGCTTATGACAAACTCGCCTTGAACTGGTTCGGTTTTCTTCAACGCAGGTTGTGCCAATTGGATTAACTTCCTGTCAAGTACATTTTCAATTCCATGATCTTGTTCTTCTTGCTTGAACAACGCAGTGTCTAAACTCATTGGTTCTTTAAACAAGAGTGGCGATAAATCCAGGTTCTGATATTTCCAGTGCTCATCTTCATCGCGAAGTTCGAGTCTATCAGCCTGACCCACCATTTCGTTTACGGTACGGAAGCCTAACTCGGCCATGATCTCGCGAAGTTCTTCTGCTAAGAATGTAAAAAGATTTACCACATACTCGGGTTTACCGGTAAAGAGTGCTCGCAGCTCTTTGTTTTGTGTAGCCACACCAACAGGACAGGTATTGAGATGACACTTGCGCATCATTATACAACCGGTTGTAACCAATGCTGCGGTTGCAACACCCCATTCTTCAGCGCCAAGCAAAGCCGCAATAGCTAAATCGCGACCCGTACGAATTTGTCCATCTGCTTGTAATACTACGCGACCACGAAGTTTATTGCGCACCAAAGTTTGATGTGCCTCTGCGAGACCAAGTTCCCACGGTAAACCTGCGTGGCGAATGGAACTGATAGGCGATGCACCTGTTCCGCCATCATGTCCGGCAATTAAAATTACATCGGCATGAGCTTTTGCTACACCCGAAGCAATCGTGCCCACACCTGCTTCGCTTACCAGCTTTACGCTGATGCGCGCTTCCCGATTTGCATTTTTTAAATCGTAAATTAACTGCGCTAAGTCTTCAATGGAATAAATGTCGTGATGCGGTGGTGGTGAAATTAATCCCACACCCGGAGTAGAGTGCCGTACACGCCCGATCCAATCATCAACTTTATGGCCGGGTAACTGCCCGCCTTCACCAGGCTTTGCGCCTTGCGCCATTTTAATCTGAAGTTCTTTGGCATTGGTAAGGTAATAACTGGTAACACCAAACCGACCCGAAGCCACTTGTTTAATGGCTGAGTTTTCCCAATCGCCATTTTCATTTCGCGTAAAGCGCATTTCATCTTCACCGCCTTCGCCACTGTTACTCTTGCCGCCAATGCGGTTCATCGCCACAGCTAACGTACTATGTGCTTCGTACGAGATAGAACCAAACGACATAGCTCCGGTTGCAAATCGTTTAAAGATGCTCTCCTTCGATTCTACTTCGCTGATGGGAATAGATTTACCTTTTTTGAATTTGAGCAGACTGCGCAGCGTAATGGCACGTTCACTCTGATCGTTAATCAGGTTAGAATACTTTTTGAATAATGTGTAATCGTTAACCTTGGTAGATTGCTGCAGGAGGTGTATAGTTTGGGGATTGAACAAATGCACTTCGCCACGCTGCTTCCATTGATATACACCGCCAACTGCCAGATGCGGCAACCAGTTTGCTGTTTTAGGAAAAGCCAACTGATGTTTTGCCAATGCTTCGCGGGCAATGTCATCTAACTTTAATCCACCAATGCGCGATACGGTTCCGGTAAAATATTGATCAATCACTTCCGGGTGAATACCCAACGCTTCAAATATCTGAGCCCCATGATACGATTGCAGCGTGGAGATACCCATCTTACTCATAATCTTCAGCAACTCACCCGCTACTGCTTTTCTGTAATTGGCAATTGCTTTTTCTTCGGTAAGTTCTTCTTTCAACACATTGCGCTTCTTCATGTCGTGTATGGTTTGATACACGAGGTATGGGTTTACACCCGAAGCGCCATAACCTAATAAGGTTGCGTAATGATGTGTTTCCCACACGTCACCGGCTTCAACCAACAAGCCAACTTTTCCGCGAAGGCCTTTGCGAATTAAATCATGATGAACAGCGGCCACCGCCAGTAACGAGGGTATCTGGGTATGTCCGCTATCAAAACTTCTATCGGAAAGAATGATGATAGTAAAGCCATCTTCAATGGCATCGGTAACATATTGGCATACGCGATTCAATCCGTTTTCAAGCGAACCCGGTTTGCCATCGGCTCTAAAATACGTGTAGATAGTTTTGGTTTGCAGATGGCGATGATCGATGTAACGAATTCGCTCCATCTCGTTATTGGTAAGTACCGGTGTGGGCAACTCCAACGTGATGCAATGCTCGGGTGATTCTTCCAATAGATTTAACGATCCGCCCACATGCGATACGAGTGACATCACCAAACGTTCACGAATCGGATCGATTGGTGGATTAGTTACCTGCGCAAAAAGTTGTTTGAAGTAACTGCTTAAGTGTTGCGCTTGTTTTGATAGTACCGCCAACGGGGTATCGTTACCCATCGAGCCCAACGCTTCTTTACCGGTCTCGCACATCTGCGCCAGGATCATGCGCAAATCTTCTGAGGTATAGCCAAAGGAGATTTGTCTCTTTAAGAACGTAACCGGATCGTACTTGTGGAAACTTCCTCCAGGCTCAGGCAGATCCTGTAATCTTACTTTATTATCGCGCAGCCATTTTCCGTAAGGTTGACGGTTGCAGATTTCTTTTTTCAGTTCATCATCGCTCACAATGCGACCTTGCTCCATATCCACCACAAACATTTTTCCAGGTTGCAGGCGGCCTTTGGTAACAACCTTGGCGGGATCAATATCCAACACACCAACTTCCGAGGCCATGATAACCATGTCATCATCGGTAACTACAAACCGCGAAGGGCGAAGTCCGTTACGATCGAGTGTGGCGCCAATAATTTTTCCATCGGTAAACGTAATAGAAGCGGGTCCATCCCACGGCTCCATCAGGTTAGCATGATATTCGTAAAAATCGCGTTTCTCCTGGCTCATACTTTCGTTACCATCCCAGGCTTCCGGTATCAGCATCATCATTACATGTGGCAACGAGCGGCCGGCATGCACCAATAATTCAATTGTATTATCAAGGTTGGATGAATCGGACTGTTTCGGATTACAGATCGGCAAGATCATGTCCAGTTCTTCGCGCGTAAAATATTTTGATGCGAAGAATGCTTCTTTCGAATTCAACCAGTTGATGTTTCCGCGAACTGTGTTAATCTCACCATTGTGTGCAATGTAGCGGAATGGTTGGGCCAATCGCCACGAAGGAAATGTATTGGTTGAAAAGCGGGAGTGAATTACGGCCAATGCGGTTACTACATCCTCGTGTTCCAGATCGGCAAAGTATGGCCGCAACTGGCCCGATGTAACCATGCCTTTGTAAGCAATGGTTTTGTATGAGAGTGAAGAAAAGTAAAATTGATTATCAACACCTTTTACCGATTCGGTGATGATGTGTGTAGTGTATTTTCTAAGAATGAAAAGTTTGCGTTCAAAATCATCGGGGTTGGTAGTTTTATCCGGACGTTTAATAAACACCTGCTCCATAACGGGCTCTGCTTTCAACGCAGTTTCGCCCAGGTCTTTGTTGTTAGTGGGCAACACGCGATAGCCCAACAACGTCATCTTCATTTTTTTAATTTGCCGATCCAGCACCTTGCGGCACTCTTCGCGCACTTTGGCATCGCGCGGAAAAAACACAAGCCCTACGCCATAACTTCCAAACTCTGGAAGTTTAAAGCCAAGCTTGCGACATTCGCTGATATAAAATTCGTGTGGAACCTGAATTAAAATACCTGCACCATCGCCTGTATTGGGTTCGCAGCCACAGGCACCACGGTGTTCCATGCGTTCAAGCATGGTTAACGCATCGCTTACAATCTGGTGCGACTTATTTCCTTTCATGTTGGCAATAAAGCCAACGCCACATGAGTCTTTCTCAAATTCCGGGCGATACAATCCCTGCTGATCAGTCTCCATTTCCAAAGTAGTGGTTTTAAAAAATTAATGTAAAGTGAACTTCCAATTTACAGGTATTGTATTTGGAATTGTTATACTAATGCCAATAAAAATTTTGAGGCCAACTAACAGTTAGTAGCGAAAACGGTTGAGATGG
>DPSB01000410.1 GCA_003537495.1 Cytophagales bacterium
GTTATGGTTACTGAAGGATTTTTATCAGCGCAAAATTTAGCCGACCTGTTGGTTGCCGAAACTCCTGAAACATTGCTTTCGCAGATTGGAGCGCGTACTTGAAAATGTTTAAAAAGTAGTAGCTTTAACTTGAAGGCTTGTGTGCTTATAAAAACACGGGCTAAGTCAAGGGTTGCGGCATGCGAAGTTTATTCCTCTTCTTTTTTCTGATTAGTTCCGTATGCCGTGCGCAAACGCTTGGGTTTTCGTTGCCCGATGGTAAATCAAAAGTTCAGTTCCCCATTGAAATTTACAACAACCTTGTTGTTGTGCCTGTTATTCTCAACCACCAATTGCCATTAAAGTTTATTCTGGACACGGGCGTGCGTACTTCTATTCTAACCGAAAAAGCATACAGCGATATACTTAACCTTCCTTACTCGCGCCAACTTGTTATTTCCGGGCCGGGCGAAGAAAGATTAGTGGTAGCCTATGTTACAAACAATGTATCGCTGGATATGCCGGGTGTCCAGGGCCGTGGCCATGCCATGTTGGTATTGGAAGAAGACTATTTGGAGCTGCGCAATTATCTCGGTGCCGATGTGCAAGGCATTTTGGGTTACGAACTTTTCAGCCGGTTTATCATTCAGGTAGATTACGAGCGCAAGTTGCTTACACTCATGTTGCCGCATCGCTTTAAAGAGAAAAAAAAATATACCTGGATACCAGCACAAATTCAGGATACCAAACCTTATATAACAGCTAACCTGCAACTGAACGATACAACCTCAATAAGCGCACGGCTTCTTGTTGATAGCGGAGCCAGCCACGGCTTATTTTTAGAAGCAAGCTCCAGCAGCAAGATTACTATTCCAACCAAACATGTTAGAAGCACCATAGGCCGCGGCCTTGGTGGAGAAATAACCGGACAGATTGGAAAAATAAAATCCATTAATCTGGGCAACTTTCAAATTCCTGATGTGATTACAAATTTTCCCGATCCTGAAACCTACATGGATACCTTAAAAACAAGTCGAACTGTTTTTAGAAATGGCTCGCTGGGTGGCGAAATTCTGAGTCGGTTTACGGTGATCTATAATTTCCCCGGTGAAAAAATCTATCTCAAGAAAAACGCTTCTTTTCAAAAGAAATTTTATTTCAGCCTGAGCGGCCTCACTATTCGAGCAAAAGGGTCGCGCTTAAAAAGTTTTGAAATCACCAGCTTACGCGAAAATTCTGAAGCCCAGAAAGCAGGCATCCAAGTTGGCGATCGCATTATAAGTGTTAACGGTATTATGGCCAGCGATCTTAACCTGACAGTAGTAAATGCATTTCTTAATTCTAAACCCGGCAGACGCATTGTGTTGCAACTTGAACGCGGTACAGAAAAACTAAAAAAAGAATTCAGGCTGGAAGATCCTTTGTAATCAATCTTGAAACTTTACCATTCTTAAGAACTGCCCTCTGCGTTTGCTGTAGGCCTGTTGCAAGTATTGTTGAGTCCGTTTGAATTTCAACGAGTTCATAAAGGCAGTATAGAGAGCATCGCCTGTTATAGATTGTTTCAATACGTAGTTCATTACACCGGCATTTATCGTATCGATGTAGTTCGAGTTTTTCAGAACCGTTACCGGGATGTGCTTTGTTTTACGATGTGTTTGCAACGCATCCACAATCAGGCGAAGACCAGTTGCACCCAGATTATCATCTAACAAAATGAAATTAGGACGAAACCTGGAAAGCCTTTCCAGAATACTGGTTAAGTCGAACGCAGTTTCAATAATAACCCGATGATTTTGAATCTGGCCCAGACCTTCTTCGGTGCGACTTAAATCAATCGGATTGTTACCAACCAACAATACATTTAATTGCGCTTCAGATTTTACGATATTGCTCATAACCAACTATGCTTTCAAATAAACGATATTGTGAGCGTTCCGGACTTTGATTTCCTAATATTTATTTTCGTTCACGTTACAGTATAGACACAGGTTTTCAAATAAAGTTTAAACACAAGTGAAAAACGTATTTATTGCAGGTGGTGGATTAGCAGGACTGGTTAGCGCTTGTTTGCTTGCAAAAAAAGGAGTTGAGGTTACGCTGGCCGAACGAAAAAGCTATCCGTTTCATCGTGTCTGTGGCGAATATATCTCCAACGAAACCATTCCCTTCTTAAAATCAAACAACCTGCTACCCGATTTAGCCTTACCGCAGATAAATCAGTTTCAACTTACTTCGGTAAACGGCAAATCGGCAGCATTAACCTTAGATCTTGGGGGCTTTGGTATAAGTCGCTACACGTTCGATCATTTTTTATATCAGCAAGCGCTCAGCTTAGGCGTAAAGATGCTGTTGAATACAGAAGTAGAAAATATTCGATTTGAAAACGAAGGGTTTGAAATCAAAACCAACAATCAATCATTACAAGCCGATGTTGTACTGGGTGCATTTGGTAAACGGTCGCGCCTCGATGTTAAACTCAATCGCGATTTTATCCGAGCCCGATCGCCTTATGCGGGAATCAAATATCACATCCGCACCGATCATCCTTCCAATACCATTGCTCTGCATAATTTTAAAGATGGTTATTGCGGCATTAGCGAAGTAGACGGTAACAAGCAAACTTTATGCTACCTCACACACCGTAACAACCTGAAGCAATACGGCAACATTGCTGAAATGGAAAAAGCGGTGTTGTATAAAAACCCGTTTTTGAAATCCATTTTTCTGAATTCGGAATTCCTATATGCAAAACCTGAGGTGATTAATGAAATTTCATTTACGCGAAAAACTCCGGTAACCAATCACATCTTAATGACGGGCGATTCGGCTGGAATGATTACTCCGCTTTGTGGTAACGGTATGGCTATGGCAATTCATTCGGCCAAGATTGCAAGCGAGTTGGTACTTGAGTTTTGTAACAACAGAATTACACGCACAGACTTGGAGCGCGAATACACACGCAAGTGGAATGCCCTTTTTGCACGCAGGCTTTGGACCGGAAGACAAATTCAAAAACTATTTGGTGCCGAGTGGACTTCCAATCTGGCAGTTAACTTAGTGAGTCGTGTAAAACCAGTGGCGGGTTGGTTGGTAAAACAAACGCACGGAGATCCTTTTTAAAGCTGTAACAGATTGGTGGATTCCAGAAAGAGCCAGATAAAAAAAACATTCAGGCAGGTGGCCGATAAAAAGTTTAACCACATCGTGCGACTGTAGTTTGCGGCTTCTGGTTTACGAAATACTTTATAAAACCAATAAAGAAAAAATAACACCACCGGGCTTAATGCTGTGGTAAATGCTACACCATAATAATCCGAAAAATAGAAATGAAAATAAAGCAGATAAGCGGTTGTAGCCACCACAAATGTTATCAGCACAAAAAGAAACGTTCCGCGCAAACCTAACTTTAAACTTAAGGTTACATCACCTCGTTTGGCATCTTCTTCATGCTGATAAATCTGCGTCATTGGGTAAGTGCCCAGTAGCATCAGTGTTGAGAGCGTAGCCGGTATCAGCACTTTTGCCTGTACCAAACTGGTTAGTGAATACTTATTGATACCCACATAACACATCATAAACGTAAACGCACCCTGAAAAACAGCTACCGTAAGCCAACCGCCAATCGGGTATTTTTTTAAACGGATAGCCGGGTGGCTGTATGCCTTTGACACCAGCCCGTAAACCAAAAGCATAACTGCAAACCAAATACTTATAAAGTACCAACCGAGCAATATTGCAAGGGCATCCAACAGGAGCGACGTATAATAAAGGGTTTTGTTTACCGGTGGCGGCTTTTTTAATCCACCAATAGACTTTTCGTCTTTATCGA
>DPSB01000325.1 GCA_003537495.1 Cytophagales bacterium
ATTAATTACGATTTGCTTACGCCCGATCATTATGTATATGATCTGATTTACAATCCGGCCCGTACTATGTTTTTACAGAAAGCTGAAATGCGTAATGCCCATTTCAAAAACGGATTGGAAATGTTACACATTCAGGCTGAGAAATCGTGGGCAATCTGGAATAATTAGCCTGTGCTTAAGACTTGACAAGTGTCAACTTGCTTTACGCAGTTCAAAAGCAAAGCCAGTGACAACGTTATGTCAGTAGTGATTTTGAATGAGCAAATATTTACTACTGCTCACCAACTATTTCCTCGCTAAATCAGTTAGGGGTTTTGAAAGAACTCCCTTAGATTTACCCGCATGGATTTTAATCTGAACAGTGAGTATGTGCCGATGGGCGATCAGCCGCAGGCTATCCAGAAACTGGTGCAAGGCCTTAACGAAGGCGAAGCGCATCAAACATTGCTGGGTGTAACCGGTTCAGGCAAAACATTTACCGTTGCCAATGTGGTGGCGCAGGTAAATCGCCCCACCCTTATTCTTAGCCATAATAAAACCCTGGCAGCACAATTATATGGCGAGTTCAAACAATTCTTTCCAGAAAATGCGGTAGAGTATTTTATCTCGTACTATGATTATTATCAACCGGAAGCCTTCATTCCCTCTTCCAATCTTTATATTGAAAAAGATCTATCCATTAATGCAGAAATTGAAAAACTTCGGTTGAGTGCAACCTCATCCTTGTTGAGTGGTCGCAGAGATGTATTGGTAGTTGCTTCTGTTTCGTGTATTTATGGTATCGGTAATCCGGAAGAGTTTGGCAAGAATCGTGTACAGTTAAAGGTTGGCGAAATGATTCCACGCAACAAACTTTTGTTTGCGTTAGTCGATATTCTATATCACCGTACCGAAGCTGAATTTAAGCGCGGTACGTTTCGTGTAAAAGGCGATACCGTAGATATTTTTCTCGCTTACGCGGATTACGCTTTGCGAATTTATTTTTTTGGTGATGAAATCGAAGCCATTCAACTAATCGACCCGATCTCGGGAAAGAAAATAGCCGATGAAAAAACTGCGGTAATTTTTCCGGCTAACTTATTCGTAACCGGAAAAGAATTGTTGCAAACTGCTATTCGCGAAATACAAGACGATATGGTATTACAGGTTGATATGTTTGAACAAGAACGAAAACACCTGGAAGCCAAGCGCCTGAAAGAACGCACCGAGTTTGATCTGGAAATGATGCGCGAGTTGGGCTATTGCAGTGGTATTGAAAACTACTCCCGTTACTTCGACAGACGGTCTGCCGGGGCACGACCATTCTGCTTGATAGATTATTTTCCCGATGATTTTTTATTGGTGATTGATGAAAGCCACGTTACCGTACCGCAAGTTCGTGCGATGTGGGGTGGCGATCGCTCCCGCAAAGTAAACCTGGTGGATTATGGATTTCGCTTACCATCAGCACTGGATAATCGTCCACTCACCTTTAATGAATTTGAAGGACTGATGAATCAGGTTATTTATGTAAGTGCAACTCCGGCCGAATATGAATTACGCAAATCGGAAGGTGTAGTTATTGAACAACTTATCCGGCCAACCGGTTTGCTCGATCCACACATTGATGTACGACCCAGCCGTAACCAGATTGACGATTTGTTTGAAGAGATTGATGAGCGCGTAAAAAAGAAAGAGCGTGTATTGGTAACCACACTTACCAAACGCATGGCCGAAGAACTTACCAAATTTATGTCGCGGGCTGCCATTAAGTCCCGGTACATTCATTCGGAAGTAACAACGTTAGACCGCGTAGAAATTCTGCGCGAGTTACGTTTAGGTGTATTTGATGTGCTGGTGGGTGTAAACTTATTGCGAGAAGGATTGGATTTACCGGAAGTTTCGCTGGTAGCGATTATGGATGCTGATAAGGAAGGTTTTCTGCGCAATCAACGCTCACTGGTACAAACCATTGGTCGCGCAGCAAGAAATGAAAACGGTCGCGTGATTATGTATGCTGATAAGATTACTGAATCGATGCAGATGGCGATAGATGAAACCAACAGACGCAGAAAAATTCAACAGGATTATAATCTGGAACATGGTATAACTCCACGAACGGTTCTCAAGTCAAAAGATTCTATACTGGGACAAACCGCAGTTGCCGACTCGAAGAAAACTACCAAGCGCTATTATATTGAAGAAGAAGAAAAATCATTGGCGGCCGATCCTGTGGTTGCCTACTTAACCAAACCTGAGTTGGAGAAAATGGCCGACCGTACCCGCAAGGCCATGGAGAAGGCAGCCAAAGACCTGGAGTTTATGGAAGCTGCGCGTTTGCGCGATGAGTATCTGGCCATTCAGAAATTATTGGAAGAAAAGAAGTAAGCATTACATTCGCTTCATGAAAAAAAACTGCGCATTTCTTATTTGTGTTTTTGCTTTTGTATTCACTACACACGCTCAAAGCACCAGCGATATTTTAATTAGTGGTGGTTTTGATCTGATTAAAACGGATTATTCCCGCTTTGGTGACAAACTTCAACTGGGTGCCGAAGCAAACTATTTTGTACTGCGGCACTTCGCAGTAGGTGGTGGACTGGAATTATGGACACGCCAGCCCAGTTCGTTTGCAATGGGCGTGCGTTATTATGCATTGGATAATTTTTTTATTCGCTTTCGCGGATGGATTGGGGCCAACGATGTAGCACTGGGTGGCGGCTGGTCGAAACCTATCAATGAAAAATGGCGCTTTGAAGCGATTGGTGATTTTTATCTGGGACAAACGGAATTTGCCATTCGTGCTGGTGTGGGGTATGTAATTAAAAGCAAGAATGGGCTTTAGTAATTAAAGACTAATTCTGAGCGGATTAAGATGATTCAGAATCTGCTTTCCTATTGGGAGATCCTTCGCTCTAACACCAAAACCTCTTAGTTCATCAATTAGTTCGCTCAGGATTGCGTCCTAACTTATTTCTTCTTAACACCAAGGTTCGTGTCCTCACAAACCTAATTAGGATACATAGCACCAAT
>DPSB01000238.1 GCA_003537495.1 Cytophagales bacterium
GGAGTTTAGTGAAGATGTGCTGGCCGATGATGCTTATTTTCTGCAAGGCGAATTGCAAGAGCGCCACCTCAAAAACAAAGACAAGGCCATGGAAATCTACCGCGAGTTTTTAAATAAGTTTCCGGGAAGTGTGTTTGCAGCGGAAGCCCGAAAACGCTACCGTACGTTGCGTGGTGATTTTACGGAAGCGGAAGGCTCGCCAAAGTTTTGAACAAGCCTTTATGTTAGTTATTCCAACCAGAAACGCATGAGCCGAATAAATTATCTATTAACCTCGGCTCATGCTTTGATTTTAATATTGATCCATAAACACGCGCATTGCTTCGATAAACTTTTTGTTTTCAGTTACAAAAGGCTCGTGCCACGATCCGTTGAAGAGTACTAATTCTACAGAGGTTTGAGTTAGCAAATCACGTGTTTCGTATGCAAGCGCAACCGGAACCACACCATCTTTTTCGCCCCAGAAAAGAGCCACAGGAATAGTAATGTTTTGCAAATCATCGGCCTTTTCAAATACCAAGCCATCAGTTTCAGTAACATTTCCATAATGTTTACCATGTGTAAACTGTGCAAACGTAAGGTTAGGCGAAAAGAAAATGTAATTGCTTACGAAAGAAGCATCGCTGTAAAGCGAAACCGGATTTCCATCCAACCGATACATGTGCCGGTACAATTCTAACCATGGATAACTTAGAATGGATTCCTGTTCAAGCGGATTTTCAAGCACAAAGTTTTTCGCATCAGCATCATTCAACTCTGTGGCACGGGCCAGCACCCACTCGCGCATGTTATGCAGCCAACGATAAGAAGAATAGATTCCATTCACCGCCATAAAGCCATTTACTTTTACCTGATTGGCGGGCTTGGCCAGGTATTGCCAACCTAGCTCCACACCAAAGCTGTGTCCCATTAAATAAATGTCAACGTTGGGATATTGTTTGCGCAGTAAATCAATTACCAATTCAGTGTCTTCCAAAAACTGAGTGTAAGTAAGTGTGTTTACATCGGTAACACCAGAAGAAGAACCGGCAATGCGCTGATCCCAATAGGCTAAACCATAACTGTTCTCCAGTTCTTTAAAGTAGTGTCGGTAACACATGGCGCAATCGCCAGGGCCACCATGCAAATACAAGATCAGTTTTCCGGAAGCAATATTACCGCGCACCCAAATGGGCATGTCTGCTCCTTTATGGCGCAGGCGTAAGTCTTGAATTATATTCTGCTCGTCATCGCTGTTACAAGCCGACAGTAAAACAGAAATGAAAAGGAAAGAAAGAACTACAGATTTCATGTTCAGATATTTTTAGAATTTTTTAATCACACCGGCTTCAAGCGCAAAGCGCATAAGCGAAGATGAATTGTATGGATATTGCCGCATTACATTTACGCGGTAATACCACATAAAAGGAATCTCACGCCTTACGGATAAATCGCGGCCACCACCCAGGCTTAGGGTTGGTAGAAAAGCGCTTCGGCCAGCCAAAGGAATTTTACGGAAGTCGGTTCCGGTATATTCATAGGTTTTGCCTGCATAGAAATAACGGAAATAAGCTGGGACAAAAGCTATATCAATTAACCCACCACGCTTGCCGGTTCTTCGAAAGGTTACTTCAGGCGAAGCAATCAAACCAACTAACTGATGCGGATGGCGAAAAGCTGCGAAACTCCCACCATATAAAAATTCCTTTTTAATGTTGGTACCCGATCGCTTCTCTGTTGCCCAGCTCTTAAAGGGTTTGTCGTAAGCGATCTTTAATCCGTAATGTGTAATGGTTTCGCCAAAGTAAGCAGCGCGTAACTGGTGTTGCCCAAAACTTACAATTGGAAGCAGTGACAGCAGACTAAGAAAAAGAAATTTCATGCAAAGGATTTTTAATGCATGCCTTTACGGAAACTGTTGCGGGAGTGTTGGGCGCTTAGGGTGCAATTCAAGTTGAAATCAGGAGATTTACTTCTGAAGTCAGGCGAAACAAAAGCGAAATTAAAGCCTATTGCGCCAACCAGCTTCGGAATTCCGCTGCACGTTTCTGACTTATACTGATAGGTTCGTCTGGCTTGATGGACAGATGTAAGGTTAGCTTGCCTGAGCGATCGGTTGTAAAATGACCGCAGGCGGCACGATGAACAAGCATCTGTCTGTTGGCCCGGAAAAAATCACGCGAAGAAACCATTGCTTCAAGTTCTTCCAGGTGATTAGGCGAAATGTATTGTTGTAAATCGAAAGTAGTAATCAGATAATGATCGCCTTCTTTGGAAAAAGTAGCAATAGTTCGGATGGATAGTGGCACGGTTCGGTTGCCCTGGCTAGCCAGAAGGGTAGAAGGAAACGACTGGCTTTTAACAGGGTTCTCAACAACCCAGAGACTAAATACAATCAACACAAGGTTGATCATTAAGATGACCACAATACTGATCGGAAATTCATAAACAAAAAATGATGTCGTGCGAATATCCTGATTGAGGATAAAAGACATGTAGGCAAACGTTAACAGGAAGGAGAGAAATACCGGTATAAAAACACCAAACCCGGCTTGCCATAATAATCTCTTGGCCGGCACCTTGCGCAAAGGCAACTTGTTATCCAGGTTGGTGTGTACCAGAAGACAATAGAAAAGAATAACAAAACTGATTGCGGAAATAAAAGCGAGATCAACGTAATACCACGGTTGTGTAATAAGATCCGTAAATGTTTCGGGGTGGCCCAGCGACACAAAGAAGTGAGCCAACCCCACGGCAGCGGGCAGCAATACAACAACTTGTTTTACCGAAGGCGAATGCATGGCAAATGCCAAAGATAACAAGGTGTTTAAGAACCGCACCACCACAAATCCAGAACATTTACTAAGTTTGATTATCTAACATGAATAATCTTCAGCAACTTATTGATGAACACCATGCCGGTTACAGCCTGGCAAAACCGTTTTATCTCGATAAGTATATTTACGAGGCTGAATGGCAATACATCTGGAAAAAATATTGGCTCTTTGCCGGAACTACCGCAGCCATTCCAAAGCCGGGCGATTATTTTGTTTATCAACTCAGAAACGAATCGGTCATTATTATTCGTGGCGATAAAGGCGAAGTGTTTGCACACCACAACTCCTGCCGGCATCGGGGTTCGTTAATTTGTTTGGAGCAGTCGGGCCATGCGGCAAAACTCATGTGCCCGTATCACCAATGGGTGTATAATAAAGATGGCTCGCTGCACAAAGCGCGCCTGATGCCCGATGATTTTGATTTGAACCAACACGGTCTTAAACCAGTAGCGGTTGAAGTAGTGGAAGGTTTGATTTTTATTTCGCTTAACGATTCGCCACCCGCGTTTGAACCCGTACGCAAAGACTTTGCGCCATTTCTTAAACCTTTTAAGATTAGCGAAGCAAAGGTGGCATTTCAAAAACGATATGTATTACGTACTAATTGGAAACTGATAGCTGAAAACTTTCGGGAGTGCTATCATTGCGGTCCGGCACACCCGGAGTATTGTAGTGCGGTAGTCGGTGCCAATCTGCGCGAGTCGGCCGAGGATGAATTGAAAATCAAACAACAACTTTGGAAAGACAAAAGCCTTGCAACAGATACTGTAAATTTTGTGGATGACTCATTTCATTTTGCTATTCGATACCCATTACGATCCGGCATAACAACTTATAGCTTAGATGGCAAAGCAGTGAGCAAGCCCATGGGCGATCATCAAGAGTATGATGCCGGTGTAGTTGGCTTAGTGTGTTATCCAAACTTTTGGATGGATGCGGTGAGTGATTATATCTGGACCATGCGACTTACTGCAACTGGCCCCGATGAAACGGTTCTTGATCTGGCCTGGTTGGTAGATGGCCATGCAGTAGAAGGAAAAGATTATGATGTGAATCGTTTGGTTGAGTTCTGGAAAATAACCGGAGAACAAGATTGGCAACTGTGCGAAAATAATTTTAAAGGAATTGAAACCAGTGGCTATGAACCTGGCCCATACGCTCCGGCTGAAATGGATGTGGCAAAATTTATTGAGTGGTACCTCGGCCGAATGACTGCAGGAATTCAGGAAATAGTTTTGGGTTGAAAGCGAATAAACACGCTACATAAGATAGCCACAACCAACACCAAAAATCCATTGAGCATAAAAATCCTACCAATGGAAATCTGTTGATCGTATAGCCAACCCGTCCAGAAGTTTCCAACAATTTGTCCGGCACCGAAGTAAACTGCATATAAAACGGATTGGCCAGTAGCACGCCACTGTTGCGGAACAAGACCGTTTACACTTTCAACACACACTACCCAAAACAACGACCACGAAATACCGTGCAGCAATTCAATGGCAATTGCCCAATGCGGTTCGTTAACCCAACTATATAAAAACAAGCGAAGTGTGGTTGCGGCAAGCGTTACAAGTAGTGTAGTCTTAATACCGAGGCGCTGAATAATAATTGCAGAAAAGAAAAACAACGGTAACTCGCACAAGCCCTGAAACGAAAGTCCATAACCAACCAGCGTAGCGCTTGCCCCAATTTCTTTCATGTAGATAGAGTAAAAGTTCCAGATGGTGGTGGCACCAATTGAAACCAATAAAACTGCCGTGAGCAAATACAAAAGCATCTTGTTTTTCAATACTGCCTTTAGGTTTTGTTTTTCTGGAATGGCGGATTTGGCCTCAACACGAAAATCATTCAGCGAAAGCGAAATGAAGAATGCCAGCAACAAACTGAGTGACGATGCAACAAAAATTACATTGGTATTGATAGACGTTATAAGATAACCAACAATAATTCCGGTAACGGCCCAACCAGCAGCACCGGCCAACCGCAGACTTCCATAGTTAAGATTGGGTTGCTCCTGAACCAAGCCCAACGTTACACTATCCAGCAGGGGTTGCAATGCGTTGTAGAATACCGACATGGCTACGGTAGCTCCAATCAGGAAAAAGAACTTTCCATTAAAAAGAAAGAGTAAAAAACTAATGGCGGCAAAAAGCGTGGAAGCAATCAGACATTTACGAATACCGATTTTATCGGCCAACACTCCATACCACGGTTGTATCAGCAACATCATAACCGGTGTTGAACTAAGCACCAGACTTATTTCTATTCCACTTAATCCCTGAGCGTTGAGGTGGTCGGCAAAGATAGGCAGCCACGAAGCCGTGCATGAGAACACGAGAAAGTAAAGTGCGCGAACTTTGTTGGCTTGTGAAAGCATGAGTCTTGAAAGCTAATGATAAACTTCCGATTGATAGGAAGCGAGAGCCTCCACAACTATAATTTTCTTAAGTACCTATCGTTTTTAAGGCCAAACCCCACCCATGAAAAAAATTGTTTACATCCTGTTTCTTATTGGTGTGGGCTGCGCGCCCTATGCCAATGGACCGGTATTTAAAATTTCAGATGCAAAAAGCACATTTGGTCCGATACTGGAATTTATGGAAGCAAAACCCGGCATGCACATAGCCGATGTGGGCGCAGGTTCTGGTGCACTTTCGGTAATTATGGCTACACAATTGGATAGCTGCACGGTTTACATTCAGGATATAGATAAGAAAATACTTGAACAGGAAAATGTAAGCAAGATGATAAAGCATTACTCTAAAAAACTGGGTTACGATTTGGGTACCCGAAACAATTTTAAGATTGTGCATGGAGAATTAACACAATCGTTACTGCCCGACAACACTTTCGATTTAATTTATTCCAACGCTACGGTTCATGCCTTTGATCAACCGGATTTGATGTTAACAGATCTACGCAAAAAACTGAAAACAACAGGTCGCATTTTTATTCGCGATAGCTTCTATGGCGATAATGGCGAAGGTAAATTTTGCTCAGACGAAAAGTGTGGCAAAAGACTTTATACCATACCGGAGTTTCTTACGATGATGAAAAAAAACGGCTTTGCATTGGTGAAGCAATCAGACAATATGAGCGGTTATCCTGTTTTTGGGTTTTTACGTAAGGAATAATTTGAGAACGGATGTCAATCGCGATCTACTGGACTTTTTAAAGCTCTTAATTCAGCCGCCTCTGTTTTAGAGAAAAGGGAGGTTCGAGTGCAATTATTTGTCCATTAGATTTTTTCTTTTCTTATATCAGTCCCCGAACCGAAATCAAAAAGAAAATCCAAATTGCTTTTTGAAAAGTAAACGATGTAAGACAGTCCGACTTCAAACTTATAGCCGCATGACGCACCACTCATTGTGGTATAGAAGCTGATTGTGTCGCTGTAGTTTACTCCTTTATAGTTTTCCACCAAAGCCAACTCAACTTTAACAATCAACATTTCAAGAAGCGCAAGTTTCTGTTCATTGTCTTTCAGTGCAATTTTTATCTCCTCTATTTTGTCGGCTCTTAAAGTTGATGTGTATGGGACAAGTGTTTTACTTATAACTTTTCCGTAAACAACACCCTCAGCACTACTAAAGGAAGTTTTTATAGATCCAGAGCCATCACATTTACAAGCATAAACTTGAGTTGCAAAACAAAATGCAAGAAAAAAGGTGGCCTTCAACATCATACTAAAACCTTTAATTTTTCTTTTTCTTTAACAGATTCTGAAGCTTATTCTCCAGCGCTTTTTGAGCGTCTTGCTTCAGATCTGTTTTGGTTGAATCACCAGTAGTTTTAGCGGTGGTATCTTTTTTAGGATTCAACAAATTGTTGAGGGCATCTTTTGGTTTTTCGCCAGCCAACAAATCCTGCACGGCTTGTTTGCCTTTTTCCTGCGCGGCAGCGGTAACCGCCTCCTTCACTTGTTCTTTTTGCTCTTGTGCCAACAGCGTTACTTTCGGATCGGTAAACGAACCCCCTAATCCAATGTTTAGAGGAATTTCGGAGGTAGAATTGTTGCTGCCCGTGTACTGATTTACAAGTCCCTGAAATTGCGATCCTAACTTTCCTGCGGGCACATTCATTTTTAATCCGTAGTTGATTGCTCCGTCAAGCCCCGTGCTGCCGCTTACGGTAGTTACGTAACTTCCAAACTTTACGTTAAAAGGTTTCACATTCAACTGGCCGTCTTTAATGGTTGCCGACATGAGCACATCTTTTAAGGTTACTTCATTTGCATCGTCAAGTTTGGTAAGTGACGTAATACCTGAAACAAGTTTAGATTGTGTAAGCGCAGCTTGTGCCACTTTAATCAAACCACTTCCATTTACGGTATTCATTTTCGGCATCATATCCTGACCCAGTTCACCACTAATTTTAAAATCAGTACCAAAGTTGCCATTAACCAATCCGGCAATAGGCGCATAGGTTTTTACAATCGAGAAAGAATTGGCAGCTTGTTGCACACTCATGTTATCAATCTTCAATCCGAAATCATACAATGGATGATTGATGTCTTTGGTGTTGTACGTTCCCGCAACCGTAAAGGCACCACCTAATAAATTGAACTTAATACCATTCAGATTAGCAACTCCGTCTTTTACAACTACATCGCCAGTAGCATTGCTGATAACAAAGTCCATCATCTTTACAGTTTTGATGTTGGAGTGAAGAATGAAATCAATATTCTGTGGAACCGGAATAACACCCATCGAGGTGCTGTCCGTAGTTTCTGTTGTTTCCGTGTCGGTCATAAACTCATTCAGATCCAACAGGGTTGAATTGAAGTTTACATTTCCTTTTATGGTTTCGTTGCCGAACACATAGCCAATGTAATTACTGATGGCTCCGCTTACAGCGAAATCACTTTTGCCGATTGTACCCGAAGTGTTTTTAAGTTCAATTTTTTTAGGATCGAACACGGCATCGGCTTGCGATATAGTTACACCATACGGCAAATCTGTCATGGTGAATTTAAAATCTTTTAATGAGGCGCTGCCGCTGGTAGGAAGTTTATCGTAGCGGCTTGCTTCTACATCGGAGTATTTGCCTTTTGTTTCAAGATCGGCCTTTACTTTTCCGGCAAGCGTCATGCCTTCCAGTGGAAATATCTTTGTGATCTTCTCCAGATCAATTCCCCCCTTGGCATTCAAATCCCAGGTGTAGTCGTCCAGGTTCTGAAGGCTTAGATTTCCACCAAAACTTTCGCCATCCATTACCATTCCAAAATCCGTAACGGTAATAAATGTTTCGGCCATTTTACCGGAAGCATTTTTTACCGATGATGTAAACCGAACCTTCTCAAGCGGCAACGGAAACTCAGCTGATTTAACGTACCCATCATTTAAAGCCATAGCCACATTTACTGCCGGAATAATTTTCTTCAAGCTATCGTACACACCATTAGCGGAAGCATCAATGGAAAATAAACCGGCCATATTTAAACCCTCCATGGGGAACATCTTTCCAAGCTCAGCAAGATTAAGCGATGCTTTTACCTGCGCATCCATGCGATAGTCTTTCAGGTTTTCGATTACCATGCGCGCATCTACCGGGTTGGTTCCAAAATCGAGATGCAGTTTTTTCAGATCTACTAAAGTGTTTTCAATTACACCTGTTTTGTTGTCCACCAGTAAATCCATGTTAATGTTGGTAATGGCTGTTGGCAGATCAGGATATTTGAACATGGCATCATCCACCTTCAGGTTGAAGTTAAATGCGGGCATTTGTGTATCGCTGAAAGTTCCTTTTACGAATCCTGAAAATGTCAGATCGCCCTTGGTTTCAAGCTTACCGAAATCCTGTGTGTAAACACCGGGCACCAGCGAGAGTAAACTTTTAAAAGTGTTCTCAGGACTGCTGAACGAAATGTCCATTCCGAAATCGTTCGGATTCAATTTAAACCAACCATTGGCACTTAGGGCAAAATCGTTTAAGCGCGTTACGTTTTCTTTAAAGGTATAAAGCGAATACTCTTCACTGATTCCGATAACTGCATCTACAACAGCCTGTTTGTTGCTGATGTATTCCACACCATCAAAGCGCACGGTAATGCTTTCAATTGCCGTTTTGGTTTTCAGGTCAAACGCTTTCTCGTTAAAGTCTCCGCTGCCGGAGTGATTAAGCCCGGCAATGGATGTATAAAACGGAATTGAAGCATCGTCATAAATTACTTCGCCATGTATAATCTCCCAATGGTCGATACCAAAAGAAAACGAGCTTGGTTCTTCCACAATAGTAGTGGTATCCATTGAAGGATATGTGATATCGTAATTAGCGCGGCCATCGGCTAAAACTTTAATCGTAATTTGTGGATCAACCAGGGTAATGCCCTTCAGGCGTAACTGGTCCCCGAAAAGCACATCTTTCAGGTTAACTTCAGCCTCCAGGCGTTCAATCACAAACAAAGGGGTGCCTTCAAATGGTGCGCGGTTAAACACACCCAACCCTTTTATCTCTACTGTTACGCTGGGAAAATTCCGGAACAACGATAAGCTGAAGTTGTTCACATCAAAAACCACATCGGCATTTACATTCTTCTCTATTTCTTTATCGATGGCAGCCTTGATGTCGTCTTTAAAAACAACGGGCAGAATAAACGCGGCCGCAATTATCAACCCAAAAACAACAGCCACACCAATCAGAATTTTCTTTGCGATTTTCATAGTGTTAAAAGGAAAAATGAATGCACAAAATTAACAAAACACAACGCAACAAACCGCGCGAGCAATGACTACTTGCAGAATAACGCTGTACTTTACACAATGGTGCCTACAGCCAGCGCAACATGAGGTTAATAGTTCGCTTTACGCGATTATTAAAGGGTGGGTATAGAAACGAACTCATAGTTATTCCGCGCTTTTGTTTCAACACGGGTTTTTCGTTGCTAAACGCGAGAAATCCGTAGCGGCCGTGGGCTTTCCCAAATCCACTGGCATTGGTTCCGCCAAAGGGCAGATTGGGATGCGTAAACTGCAGCACACAATCGTTAATGCAAACCGCCCCTGCCGAAACGGATTCCGTGAGCTTTTGCTGAAACGCTTTTCTTGTACTGAAAATATAAAACCCAAGTGGTTTTGGTCTTGCCAGAATGATAGGTAAAATTTCTTCCTCGCTGCTGTACGAAATAATCGGCAGCACCGGCCCGAAAATTTCTTCTTCCATAATTTTTGAATCAGTGGAAACGCTACTCAAAATAACCGGGTGAAAGAAACGGGAGGCGGCATCTGAAGTACCGTTCAGTTCCACTTTTGCACCAAGCTGAATGGCGTCTTGTACCAGTGCATCAATGCGATTGAAGTTTCGTGCATTAACAATACGGCCGTAATCCGGAGATTGTGAATTGATGCTGCCATTGGCCGAATATAACTTGTTGATATTTTGTTTGAGTAAGTCGATGAAATCGCGCTCAACGCTTTTATCAATCAAGATGTAATCAGGAGCTACGCACGCTTGTCCTACATTCAGAAACTTACCAAATGCAATTCGCCTGGCGGCATCGTTCAGATTAGCCGATGAATCAATTATAGTTGGCGACTTGCCACCTAACTCCAGCGTAACAGAGCAAAGATGATCGGCAGCAGCCCGCATTACAATTTTTCCAACAGCCGTGCTTCCGGTAAAAAAGATATGATCGAACGGAAGTTTAAGTAATTGCGTAGCACCTTGTGCATCGCCCTCTGCTACCGTTACAAGCTCTTCATCAAAAAACTCTTTCACTATTTCGCGAATAGGGCGCGAAGTGTTTGGAGTAAGTTCAGAAGGTTTAACTATTGCGGTATTGCCGGCAGCAATACACGAAATGAGCGGCCCAAGAGTTAACATGAAAGGGAAATTCCAAGGCCCGATTATCAGGCAAACCCCTTTCGGTTCGTATTGTATTTCGCTGGTGGTACCAAGGTAGGTAATCGGTGCATCGATAGGCTCAGGTTCAACCCAATTGCTTAGCTCGCGAACAGCATGTTTTATTTCTGTTATAAGTGGATAAACTTCTGAGATGTCTGTTTCTGTTTCCGATTTTCCAAGATCGG
>DPSB01000240.1:0-336 GCA_003537495.1 Cytophagales bacterium
GGTCTGTGGAGACACAGACCTGATTTGATTGGATTGATTGGTTAATTATTTAATCCGACTTAAGTGTTTTTACCGGATTTGTATTTGCCGCTTTTAATGATTGATGACTAACCGTAACCAACATCAATACCATTGCTGCTATGCCAACCAATCCAAATACCCACCACGAGATTTCAGTACGATATTCGTATTGCATTAACCAAGTGTTGGCTAAATAATAACCCAACGGCAATGCAATTATCAAAGCCAACACAATCAACTTCATAAAATCCTGCGAAAGCAGTTTCCAGATTTGGAATACGGAAGCTCCCAACACTTTACGAATGCCAATTTCTT
>DPSB01000240.1:606-3631 GCA_003537495.1 Cytophagales bacterium
ACTTTACGAATGCCAATTTCTTTTGTTCGCTGACTGGCAGCAAAGGCTGATAGCCCTAATAATCCGATACCGCTAATGATGGTGGCCAGAGTTGCAAATACCGTTGCCAACTTACCAATTCGTTCTTCGCCTTTAAACTGGCGCTCATAATCTTCATTCACAAACTTGTAATCAAATGGTGCCGCGGTATCATACTTCTTTAAGATTTCTTTTACACTTACCAATGCTGTTTGTGCTGATACACCTTCGGCTAAACGAAATGTCAGCACACCATATTCTTCATATTTAATAAAATACATGTGTGGCGATTGATTGGTGAAGGGCGACCATCGTACCTGATCTTTAATCACACCCACCACTTCACGCTCAATGCCGCTGGCAAAATTTATCTTCTTTCCGATTACATCATCACCCAAAAGTTTAGCAGCCATTTCGTTTACAATTACAGCGGTTGAGTCAGTACTAAAGTCGCGCGAAAAATCGCGACCCGCTACAAACTCAAAGCCATTGGTGGATGGGAAATCGTGCGAGCAACTGTTCATCGCAATTAACGGACGGAAGGCCGGATCTTTTCCCTGCCATGTTACGGAAGCATCGGCCGACATAGAACCGGTGATCGGAAAGAAAGACTTGGCTACATTTTTAAAATAACCCGTTGCCAACACATCGGCACGTACTGAATTATAATTGGCAAGCGCCAGATCTTGCGTGCGGATGGGCACAAAGAACACCCCTTCACGTAAAAAACCAACCGGCCGGTTTTTGGCATGTTGTATTTGTTGAAACACCACACCCGTACAAAGCACCAGAATAACCGAAACGGTAAACTGAAATACAACCAATACCTGGCGCGGTCGCTTTACCCACTCGCCTACTTTAAATGTTCCTTTTAAAACTTTTACAGGATTAAAACCCGATAAATAAAACGCGGGATAACTACCGGCCAACAAACCTGTAGTGATAATAAACAAGGCCGATGCCGCTATGAAATAAATATTATTCCACGGCAATAAAATCTGTTTGTCGGTTAGGGTGTTGAACCACGGCAAGCTGAACCACACCAATAGCATGGCGATTGCAAATGACGCTATCACCACCATTAACGATTCGCTCAGAAACTGATTGATCAACTGACTGCGAAAGGAGCCCATTACTTTTCGCACGCTTACTTCGCGGGCCCGCCTTTCGCTGCGGGCTGTGCTTAAATTCATAAAGTTTATGCAAGCCAGCAGCAACACAAACGCGCCCACCATAGCCAACATCCAGATCAGGTTAGCTTTGGTTTCGATGGGGACACCATTTTTGTATTCGTTATATAAATGCCAGCGCGACATCGGTAATAAGAATCCATCTGGCTTTATGGCTTTCACATCGCTGGAGCCTTTTTCGAATAATGTGCTTTTGATTTTGGGTTGTACCGATGCAAGCGAAGCTTCTTCATTCAACAAAACAAAACACTGAAAATTGAGATCTTCCCAATTGGTCATTTGTTGCGCAGTTACTTCACCCATCGCTACATAATAATTGAGAGGCAACAGCATGTGGATGTTGGCAAATTCAGAATTGGCCGGGAAATCTTTATACACACCGGCTACCACTATATTATCGCGGTTGTTGAGTCGCAAGGTTTTTCCAACGGCATCCGTTCCAATTATTTTTTCGGCTGTCGATTGCGAGAGCAACACCGAGTGAACCTCTTTTAACGCAATGGCAGAGCCGGCATGCATTTCGAGTGAGAATATCTCAGCAAAGGCTGGTTCTACAAAAAGTCCGGTTATCGTAGTTGGTGAGTTATTGTAATCTAAAATTTGTTCTTTTGGCCATGTGGCGATTGATACTGTTTCCAACTCGGCAACAGAAGCTTTTAACTCGGGGCCAATCGGTGGCGATACATCACCGATGGTAAGTTTATCTTCACCAAATTCAATGTGATGATATACCGCGGCAATGCGTTTATGATGCTTGAATGACGTATTAAAACTCAATTCGTCATACACCCACAAACCAATCAGCAATGCAACAGCCATACCCAGTGCCAGGCCGCTAATGTTAATGATGGAATAACTTGAATCGCGGAAGAGATTCCGCCAGCCGATTTTTAAATACGATTGAAGCATATCGGTTTGATTAGCGTTGTTTTTAAATTTCTTTAGAGCAAACGGACGCAGGTACTGAAAAACCTGGTACCAATAGTTTAGCCTTGCCCGAAGGACTGATTTGGTTTTTGTTGTCGAATAAAATTTCTCATCCAGATCGCCCAACACTTCTTCGGCCAACTCCCTTCGCAAGAAGCCTTGCAAAATTTTCTGTGCAAGTTGCGGAGGCTGATTCACTTTATTCTGCCTTAATGCTTGTTACCGGATTACTTAACGCAGCCTTGAGCGATTCGTAAAGCACCGTTACCAACGAGACCAGTATGCATAAACCTGCTGCAAGTACAAACAACCAAAGGCCGGGGTTATCGCGGTAAGCAAAATTCTGCAACCACTGTTGCATCAGGTAGTAACTTACGGGAATTCCTATTGCCAATGCAATGGCGACTGTTTTCAAATACTCTTTCGTGAGCATCATTAAAATTTGCTTTACTGATGCGCCCATTACTTTACGAATACCAATTTCCTTCACCCGTTTCTCAGCCAGAAAAACAGACAGGCCATACAATCCCAAACAGGAAATGAGAACCGCCAGCATGGTTGATCCCAATACAAGTGCCGACATGCTGCGATCGCTCGAGTATTGGTTACTGATGCTTTCACTCAGCAACTCTTTTTCAAATGGCGTATCGGGTACAACTTGTTGCCAGGCGGTATGAATTTTGGTGAGGGTATCTTCCGAATTTTTTTGATCGATGGAAACAATCATCTGCCGGAAGGCACTCGAATCAGTTGACGCCAAAAAAATGATTGGCGAAATAGCATGATGCAACGAGAACTGATGAAAATCTTCCACTATGCCTATAATTTCAAAAATGTTAGTGCTATTGGCGTATTTCAGTTGCATGCCTACAGCTTGCTCAGGTTTTATT
>DPSB01000549.1:0-4044 GCA_003537495.1 Cytophagales bacterium
AGGGGTTTGAGGTATTAGGATTAATTTTAGAATTGCGTATTATTTAAATGACTGTGGATTGTCTTTTAGGGTATGTTATTAATTTCTTAAAATAAATAGTAATGGAAGGGAAATTATCACTTTCTCAACTCGAACAAAACCTCTCCAAGGCGGCCTGGATTCTCAAAGGCCCTGTAGATGCATCTGACTTTAAGCTCTACATATTCCCGTTACTATTCTTCAAGCGCATCTCTGATGTTTATGATGAAGAATTCCAAATTGCGTTAAAAGAATCCGATGGAGATAAAGAATATGCGGCCCTTCCGGAATTCCATCGCTTTGTAATCCCTAAAAAGTGTCACTGGAAAAATGTAAGAGAAACTACCATTAACGTTGGTCTTGCATTGGAGAAGGCCTTCCGAGGAATTGAAAAAGCTAATCAGGATTATTTGTATGGCATTTTTGGTGATGCACAATGGAGCAATAAGAACAAACTATCTGATAGGTTACTCATTGATCTAATCGAGCACTTCTCTCAATACGATCTCGCTAATTCAAAAGTGGAAGCTGACATCTTAGGACAATCATATGAGTATTTAATCAAGCATTTTGCAGATTTAACCAATAAGAAAGCGGGAGAGTTTTATACTCCGCGCTCTGTGGTACATTTAATGGGATTAATCATTGATGCACACGAAGGCGAAAGCATCTACGATCCTGCCTGTGGTACGGGTGGTATGCTTATTGAATGCATTGACCACCTGAAAGAGAATGGCGAAGATTATCGTACGCTAAAATTATACGGCCAGGAGAAGAACCTGACTTCCTCATCAATTGCAAGGATGAATATGTTCCTACATGGTGTAGAAGATTTTCAAATTGCGAGACAAGATACCCTTCGTAATCCTGCATTCTTTGAAGGTGATCAACTTAAAACTTTTGATTGTGTAATTGCCAATCCACCCTTCTCATTAAAAGAATGGGGTGAAGAAAACTGGGTGAATGATCCGTTCGGTAGAAACATTGCTGGTGTTCCTCCTGCCGGTAATGGCGACATGGCCTGGGTGCAGCACATGATCAGATCCATGAAATCAAAAACTGGAAGAATGGCCGTGGTGCTTCCGCATGGTGCATTATTTAGAAAGGGGGCAGAAGGAAGAATAAGAAAAGCCCTTCTGGAAATGGATTTATTGGAAGCTGTGATTGGCTTAGGCCCTAATGTATTCTACGGTACACAACTAGCAGCCTGCATCCTGATTTTCAGAAGAGAAAAAGCAAAAGCTCGAAGAAAGAAAGTATTGTTTATCGATGGCTCAGACCAGATACGTATAGGCCGCGCTCAAAACTTTTTGGAGAAAGAGCATGTGGAGCGAATTTTCAAATGGTACTCCGTATTCAAGGATGTGGAGAATTCGGTGAAAGTGGCCACTATGGACATGATTAAAGAAAATGACTACAACCTGAATATTCCTTTATATGTAGAGAAAGTAATAGAAGACAATCTTCCTTCGGTTGAGGTAGCATTGACAGAATTAAAAGAAGCATGGAATAAAAGTTTGGAAGCAGAAGAAAAGTTTAAGAAAATTTTAAAATCATACATCTAATGGCATACGAAGCACCTATTACTATCAAAAAAGCAATAGACAATATTCGCAAAAAGCATTATGTGCTGCCTTCCATCCAAAGAGAGTTTGTTTGGGACACTGATCAAATAGAAAAACTATTCGATTCGATAATGCGTGATTATCCAATTAGCACATTTTTGTTTTGGAAAGTTGACAAATCAAAAATTAAGGATTTTCAATTCTATGAATTCTTGAAACACTATCACGAAAAGAATTCTACACATAATAACAAAGCGGATTTAAGTCAAGAAGAGGATGTAATTGCTGTTTTAGATGGTCAGCAGCGCATGACATCTTTATACATTGCGCTCACAGGTACCCACTCAAATAAATTGCCGTATTATTCATGGAATAACCCCAATGCATTTCCAAAGAAAAAACTTTATCTCAATATCCTCAGAAAAGCAGAAGATATTGAGGTTGAATATGATTTTAGGTTTTTAACTGAAGAGGAGGCTAAATCCACTGATCATGACTTTTGGTTTGAATGCTGGAAGGTTCTTGATTTCATTGACCTAAGTAAGGTGATGGAGTATTTAATGCTTAACGGTTTAATGGACACATCTAAATTCCGTAAAGAGCAATCAACCTTTGCCTTAAATACAATTAACAGATTTTATAATGCTATCCATCAGGAAAAACCAATCAGTTTTTTCTTAGAGGAGGGAGAAGAATTGGATAAAGTACTCCAGATCTTTATTCGAATAAACAGCGGTGGTACCAAATTGAGCTACTCAGACCTTTTATTATCGATTGCCACTGCACAATGGAAAGAAAAAGATGCTCGTGAAGTGATTCATGGGTTCGTGGATGAGATTAACAAGATCGGTGACGGGTTTGATTTTAATAAAGATTTTGTTTTGAAATGCTGTTTGGTTCTAGCTGATTTCAATGATATCAAGTTTAAGGTGGACAATTTCACCAAGGATAACATGATAATTATTGAAAAAAACTGGGAGCAAGTTGCAGCAGCTGTGCGTTCATCTGTAGAATTAGTAGCTAAGTATGGTTACAACAGAGATAACTTGACGGCTACTAATGCAATGATACCAATAGCCTATTTCATTTTCAAAAATGGTCTTGGTGAAAAGATACTTCATAGTAGCACAAGAGAAGACGATAGAAAAGCTATTATGGAATGGTTGGCCAGGGTGCTTTTGCGTGGGACATTTGGCGGGACACCAGATTCAATTTACCCCGTCATGAGAAATCTTGTGAATCAATATCCTAATCGATTCCCACTTTCAGAAATTATTGAACATTACCGTGGTAAACAGAAAACAATATCCTTTTCAGAAGATGACGTTGATAATATTTTGGAAATCCAGTATGGAACAAAAAGAGCATATAGTGCATTAACTTTGTTGTACTCTTCATTAAATTTTTCCTTTAAATATCATCAAGATCATATTCATCCAAAATCATTCTTTGATAAGAGGAAGCTAAATACACTTGGGATTAAAGATGATTTATTAAAGGATCAATTTATATCAAGATATAATAAGCTGGCAAATCTCCAGCTTTTGCAGGCAACAACTAACATAGAGAAAAAAGCGAAACCATTTGCGGAATGGCTTGATGAACAATTTAAAAACGAAGTGGATAAGGGAAATTATTTAGTTCTTAATCATATCAGCGCAGATACTTCATTAAAATTCGAAGACTTTGTTGAATTTTATGACAAGCGCAGGGCGACATTGAAAACCATGTTAATGCAAATACTGAATGTAAAGGCAGGAGAGGAGTTAGTACTATCAGCAAAAGAAGTATGACCCAACAAGAATCTGAAAAAGTATCTTTAGGTACAATACAAAGAATCAATTGTTCTATATGATACAATTCGACCAAAAAATATGGAAACAAAAGTTCATCTCAAACAAGGTTAACACATCTTGGAAGTGTGGATATTGTGGCATTGGTGGATTGCAACTTAAGGAGCAAATCAAAACACAAAATTCCACTACCACAGTTTTTGTCACATGTACAGATCCTCATTGTAGAAAACAATATTGCGTAGTTGGCAATGTTAAGGCAATGGCAAATAACATTGATGTTGGGTTTCAATATTTTAAAATTGATGACTACAAACTATACCCAACTCACTTTCAGCCAGAAGTAATTCTATTTGAGTTGCCTTTAACTTTGAACGAAGAAGTTAAGATTCAAATTGATCAAAAGCTTCAATCATTTTTGGTACGATCTCGATGCGTGCGCCAATAAAATAAGGCAAGCTGTCGAATTAATTGTAGTTGATAGGGGAGGAGTTGGATATGTTCTTGATCATCAAATCAAGTCCCTGAGTAAAACGCTAGGTGAAGGATTAATAAATAAATTATTAGCACTAAAATGGATTGGCAATGATGGTAGTCATGCTCACCGTCCTTTTGAAAAGGATGAAATTCTGAACTCATACAATCTGTTGGTAGACGTCTTAAATCAA
>DPSB01000549.1:4198-4534 GCA_003537495.1 Cytophagales bacterium
AAACAGAGGCGTGAAAGTTTGGTTCAGTTAATAAATGAAAATAAAGGCATTAAAGAAATAAATAAGGAATGAGCGTAAGAAATAAACCGTTTTGCATGGCGACTGCTCAAGCGGCAGGGCTCTCATTAGTTGGAAAAGAGCTCAATTATGGGAGGGGGATCGGAAGAGCGGATGACTATTGTACCTTTAAAGGTTGGAAAGTGGTCCTTGAAATTGAAATCAGTCAACGACATCCGGAAATGAATGTGCTTAAGGCTTGGCCTTACTTAATCAACAACACAACTGAAAAGATATTCCTAATTCAACACATAACTAACACATCGGCAGTTTCTCCAA
>DPSB01000182.1 GCA_003537495.1 Cytophagales bacterium
CGTACGTTTTATAACCGGGCTCAACTTTTATTCCGGGATCGCACATTACTACTACTTCAAAACCTTGTTGTTTCAGGTAATTGATTAAGACTTTCGGATCAGAGAAGTTTTTGCCATCCCAGGTAAAGATTTTGTATTTGTCCATGTAGTGGATGTCAAATACAATAGCATCGGCAGGAATATCCTTATCGCGAAAAGTTTTGGCAACTGTCATTACTTCCTTATCGGGATAATAACTGTAACGACACTGCTGATAGCCAATACTCCAAACAGGAGGAAGTTCCATTCGTCCCGTAAGGAAAGTATAATGCTTTATGATTTCAGAAACTGTTGCTGCATGGATAAGATAGTAGGTCATCTCACCGGCATCGGCCGAGAAAGATGCAAAGCGATTGTTTGATGCTCCGAAATTGAAAAAACTTTTGTAGCTGTTATCGAAGAATACACCATATATAAGCTCTTGATGTATACCAATGTAAAATGGTGTAGAACAATACAACGGATCGGAACCGGAATGATAGCCGTACGCATCTGAGTTCCAGTTTTGATAAGCGTGACCTTTACGATCAAGACCTCCGGTTTTTTCCCCAAGGCCTATGAAGCGCTCATTCGGTTGTAGTTTTTTGTAAGTGGTAACCTGTTCTCCATTCCACGAAGTACCAAATGTATCATCTTCGTTAATCACTTTTCCATTTAGTGTTTGAAGGGAAAAACGAACTGGATTTTTGGTAATCATTAATCGAGCAACAGACGTGATCAACAATACTGTTGAATCATGCTCCTCGATCTTCACATCAATCGCTTCTGGTGTTCCTACTACGGCATAAGAGAAATTTTCGAATGTGGTTTTTGATATACTTACTTTAAAAACTGACTCATTAAAAACCGTTACACGAAAATTGCCGTTGGTTGTAGTGCCTGAAATTTCAGAACCGGATTGAGTAAAGGTTACCAGTGTACCAAGACTTTGACTGGCTGAAGAATTTAAAATGGGAGTCATCAAAATAAAAGTAAGAGTTAAAGAGCCTTAAATTAAATTATTGGCTATTAACTCTTACTCTTTAAAGTAAAAAACGATGCTATTTTTTCTTAGCCTGTTTTTTTAAAGATGAATTACGGATCACCAATCTTGTTTTAAGCACTTTGGTTTCCGGTTGTGGCTCGAAGTCTTCTTTGTCTTTAAGTTCAATTTGCCTGATAAGCAGACGGGCAGCTTCCTGGCCCATCTCAAAGCCAGGCTGATCAATTGAAGTAAGAGAAGGCTCCATCAATTCGCCAAAGAACCAGTTACTGAAGCCAAGTAATGCAATATCTTGAGGAATCTTGAGTCCTTTTTCTTTGATGGCCACCATCGCACCCATAGCCATGGGATCATTTCCGGCAAAGACAGCATCCGGCAACGGATTTTGGTTCAGCAGTTTACTCATACCCCGTTTACCTTCTTCAAACGTGCCAGAGGGGACACTGATAACGAGACTTTCATCGTACTTCAATCCGTTTTCTTCCAGGGCATCTTTGTATCCTCGCAAGCGATCGATGCTAATGATCAAATTTGGTGATCCGTTGAGGTGGGCAATTCGTTTGCAGCCCTGCTCGATTAAGTGATTAACACCTTCCTTTGCTCCGGCATAATCGTCTACAATTACCTTGCTGCTGGTGGGGCTGTTATACATTCTATCATAAAATACAATCGGCACTCCTTTAGAGATAATGCTTTCGATGTGATCGAAGTTGGTGGTTTCGCGCGATATAGAGATGAGCATTCCATCCACCCGGCTGTTGAATAATGCTTTCATATCGGTAAGTTCCCGCTGATACGATTCGTTGGATTGGGCCAGAATTACATTGTATCCAGCGGTGTAGGCCACATCTTCAATACCACTAATTACTGTAGAGAAGAAGAAGTGTACTATTTCGGGTATGATTACCCCTATAGTATTGGTTTTTTTCTGGCGGAGGTTAAGCGCAACGATGTTTGGCTGGTAGTTGAGTTTATCGGCCAGTTCGTTAACTGCTTTCTTGGTCTGTACGCTGATGTCCGGATGGTCTTTAAGAGCCCTTGAAACGGTTGATGGGGAGATACCCAATTCGCGGGCAATGTCTTTAATGGTTACCTGATTAAATTTCATAGAACATCTTCGTTTTTAGTATCATTTTGTATGATGCATGTTGATGCAAACGTTTGCGCATTCGATTTCTGAAAAAATATTAGTTTTTTATGATCATTTTGATTGAAAACTCCAGTAATCAAGGTAATATTGATTAGAAATCAAGTTTTTTAAGTCTTTGCAATTAACGAATTAGATTTTAAAAAGAACTCTTAAAACAACAATTAAACCCTAAACAATTAATTTATGACCAAATTGTATCTGTTAGTACGCAGGTGCCTCACGGTTGCGCTGATTTTCGGGACTTTAGCAAGTTTCGCACAGCAGGCTGTTACAGGAAAGGTAACCGCGGCCGATGACGGCTCGGGAATTCCCGGAGTGAATGTTCTTGAAAAAGGGACAAGTAATGGAACGGTAACTGATTCGGATGGTAAGTACACCATAAATGTTGGAGCCAACGCCACACTTGTGTTCTCATTTGTTGGTTACGTTACGCAAGAGGTAACCGTGGGGGCGCAAAGTTCTGTTAATGTAGGTTTGCAATCTGACGTTACTTCGTTAAGCGAAGTTGTGGTAGTGGGCTATGGTACTCAAGATAAAAAGGAGTTAACGAGTTCAGTAACAAGTTTAAAACCAGATGATTTTAACAAGGGAACTGTTAACGATCCGGTTCAATTGCTTCAGGGTAAAGTAGCTGGTTTGAATATTACTCGTCCTGGAGGGGACCCCAATGGAGGTTTTAATATTCGCTTAAGGGGTGTTGGTACATTTGGGGCAAACGCTGAA
>DPSB01000277.1 GCA_003537495.1 Cytophagales bacterium
AAACAATGAATTAAACTACGAACAATTCTATGCAACCATTCACAATGACGAGTCTGCTACCATTTTGCAATCAAAATTTGAATACCCGTCAGCATCAAATGAATTTCAAAAAACATTTCCATTACATCAGGTAGTAAATAAGAACCAGGAAAATAAATGGAATGTAGTACTTATAAGTGTTGAAAGTCTTAGCGCTGAATTTCTTGGAATGTTTGGCAACAAAAAAGGAATTACACCTCATTTAGACTCGCTGGCTGCACACAGCCTGGTTTTTACAAACCTGTATGCAACCGGAACCCGAACGGTGCGCGGCCTGGAGGCCTTAACCTTATCAATCCCACCAACACCAGGCCAGTCGATAGTGCGTAGACCAAACAATGAAAATTTGTTTTCACTGGGCAGTGTCTTTAAAGACAAAGGTTATCAGTGTAAATATATCTATGGCGGTTATGGATATTTCGATAATATGAACTACTTCTTTGAACAAAATAACTACCAGGTAGTTGATCGCTCAGCTATAGCTGATAACGAGATTGATTATGAAAATATATGGGGAGTTGCAGATGAGAATTTGTTTGAGTTGAGCCTGAAAGAAATTGATAAATCCGTAAACGAAAATCAACTCATATTTGCTCACATCATGACAACCTCAAACCATAGGCCCTATACATATCCCGAAGGGAGAATTGATATTCCATCTCACACCAGTCGTGAGGGCGCGGTTAAATATACAGACTATGCTATTGGCAAGTTTTTACGAGAAGCCAGTTCTAAACCTTGGTACAATAACACGCTGTTTATTATTGTTGCCGATCATTGCGCGTCCAGCGCTGGCAAGGTTGATTTACCTCTAAATAAGTACAAAATACCCATGTTGATTTTGGGGCCGGGTTTCAAGCCACAGGTTAACAATACGCTAATGAGTCAAATTGATGTTGCCCCCACCATACTGGGCCTGTTAAATTTTTCGTACCTAAGCAAGTTCTATGGTTATGATATTTTTAGGATCAATCCCGATGAAGCTCGTGCCTTCATCAGCACCTACCAGACATTGGGCTATTTAAGAGGGGATAGCATGATTGTTCTCAAGCCGCAACAAAAGTTAGAGTTATATTTACAAGACCAGAAAGGTGATTTTACTCAGAGCCCAACAGACTCCTTAAATACGCTTAGAGTGACCAAAGAAGCGATAAGTTGGTATCAAAATTCAAGTTTAGCATTTAAAACAGGCTTGCTGAAAAAGTAGGGCATTAAAAAGATGTTTGAATACATCCTATCAAAAGATAATTTATGAAAGTACTAATTGTTGAAGATGAACGCGAGCTTGCAAAAAGCATAGTTCAATATCTGCGTCAGGAAAGCTATGTATGCGAAGTGGCTTATTCGACCCAACAAGCAACTGAAAAAATTGAGCTTCACGATTATGACTGCATTCTGCTTGATATTAACCTGCCCGATGGAAACGGTTTAACGGTTTTGGAGAGCCTGAAAATAGACGGAAAGGCAGATGGTGTAATCATTATCTCTGCCCGAAATTCGCTTGATGATAAGATTAAAGGCTTAAACCTGGGTGCCGATGATTATCTGGTAAAACCATTTCACTTATCAGAACTTGGGGCCCGCATTTCTGCTGTAATCAGGCGCAAGCGATTTGGTGGTAACAATCATCTCACATTTCATGAGTTAACCATCGACTTTCTGGGTAAAGTTGTATCGGTAAATGAAACGCTGGTTGATCTTACCCGAAAAGAGTATGACCTGCTATTATTTCTGGCTTCGAACAAAAACCGGGTGGTTTCCAAAAATGCAATTGCCGAACACCTTTCGGGTGATATGGCCGAGGTCTTTGACAATTTTGATTTCATTTATGCGCACATGAAAAACCTAAAGAAAAAATTAGCCGAAGCCGGATGCGCGGACTATATCAAAACCATTTACGGATTAGGTTATAAATTTGAAGCATGAAACTTCTTAAAAGGACAGTAAAAAATTATATCCTTTACTCCACGCTTCTTTTGGTTGTTAGCACACCGCTCTTTTACATCGCCTTACGCCAACTCTTTGTTCACGAGATGGAAGAAGAACTTTTCCATCACAAGGCTAACTTCAATCATATTGTAAAAAAGTTGGAAACTGAAAAGGAGATTCAGTTCTTTCAATTAATAAACGAAGAGTTTAAATTATCAGAAGCCAAAACATGGCCGGTTTCCGATTCAGTTTACACGTACACCCAATATGATAGTTTGGAAGGTACAAGCATTCCCTTCAGGGCACTTCGCACCGGCATTCAAATACAAAATAAAAACTACGAGTGAATCATTCGCGAGTCAATTGTGGGTAACACACGGTTGGTTACTGCCATTGTAACCATTCAGGTTGTTTTACTCATTCTCATGCTTACTGGTTTTGTTCTGATTAATCGAAAGCTTTCGCACGAAGTTTGGGATCCATTCTATAAAATTCTGGATAAGCTTAAACAATATAAAATCGATGAAGATACTTTTATTAGTCTTCCGCATTCTTCCACTTCCGAATTTCGCGATCTCAGTAAAGCAATTGTTTTGCTGGTGAATAAGAGCAGAGATGCCTATCTAAATCAAAAAGAATTTACCGAAAACGCATCGCATGAATTACAAACACCAATAGCTATTTTCAGATCGAAACTGGAACTGCTGATTCAAACCACACCGCTTACTAAAGACCAGGCCGAACTGATCAGTAACTTATTGGATACAACCGATCGGATTGCAAGGTTGAATAAAAATCTGCTCTTACTATCCAAAATAGAAAACCGTCAATTCATTTCTTCAGAGCAATTTTCTACACGTGCCGTAATCAACAGAATACTGGAGGACTATCAACAACTGGCATTAACCCGCGAAATAAGCATTACTGTTGATGTTGCTAAAGATTTAATCATTAAAGCAAACCCTATTCTTTTCGAAATTTTGATCAGCAACCTGGTTTCCAATGCGCTGCGACATGCCCCAATTAAAACAGATGTACTCATTAAAATTGAAAAAGAAACTTTAAGTGTCCTTAATTATGGTTCGCCACTAAAGTGGCCTGAAAAAATCTTCAATCGGTTTAATCAGGAATCGAGAAGCTCGCAGGGAAGCGGACTTGGATTAGCCATATTGAAAAAAATCTGCGAAGTAGAGAAATTTTCTATACACTATACCTACACAAATTCAAGGCATCAATTTCAGGTTACGTTTTCTGATAACTCTTCAGAATCCATTCAGAATTAATTCAAAATCAATTCAGAATCGTTTTCATTCTTTGAACCATCAAATCCACACGGCTTTGATTGGTTCACATGAAAGCTAAAACTATAGTTGCCGCTGTTATTCTATTGGTTATCGGTTTTGCAGTTTACTTAACGTATAACAAGCCACATCGCAATCCGGAGAATGAGCGCGGTATAGCGATTACGGCAACTGAACTGCTCAGGCAATTCCAGCACAACGAAGATTCTGCCAACCTGCTTTACCTCGACAAAACAGTTGTGGTATCCGGCAAAATCGTAAACATTACTCTCAATCAGGAAAATTTTCCGGTTGTAATGCTTGAAGCTGAAGGTGATGAATTTGGTATTCAATGCACCATGCAAGATTCAAAAATCAACCTTCAGAAAAATGAATTTGTAACCCTGAAAGGAATTTGCAAAGGATTTCTATCAGATGTGATTATAACAAATGCAAGTATTGCTCAAATCAAAAAATGATTCCCGATAGTATGAAAGCGAAATCCAAACTAGTCTATGGTTTTAGAATTAGCATTGGTTTATTGATCTTGATTCTGGTTTTACTGAATGGTTGTGTTCATGATCCGTTTATTGACCCTACTACGTTAAACGAGGGCGAGCCAAACACCCCGGGGTGTGTAACAGATGGAAACGTGTGTTTTGAAAGTAGCGTACTACCCATGTTCATTTCGTCTTGCGCCCGAAGTAAGTGTCATGATGCTGCATCACATAAAGAAGGTTACACGCTAAATAATTACAACAATATTGTGAGAAAAGGAATTTCCCCAGGCAATGCCAGTAAAAGCAAATTATACAAAGTACTTTTTGAATCGGGTGAAGACAGAATGCCACCCGATGCACCGCTTACACAAGCTCAAAAAGATTCCATTGCTGCGTGGATTAACCAAGGTGCAAAAAACACAGTGAACTGTAATTGCGCATGCAATCCAGATCAATTTACGTTTGCGTTAATTGTTAAGCCCATCCTAAACAATCAATGTGTGGGGTGTCATAAACCAGGTTCGTTAGGTGGTAATATAAGCCTGATCGATTATGCTTCCATTAAAGCGCAGGTTACTAATGGAAAATTAGTAGGAAGCATTACGCATACTACTGGCTTTTCGCCTATGCCGCAAGGCACTAAACTTTCAGAGTGCGAGATTAATCAAATCAAATCCTGGATAAATGCCGGGGCGCCTAACAATTAATTTCTTTGGTATGAGAAACAAGATCGCACTGTTTGCCTTACTTCTGCTAACGGGTTGTTATTACGATAACGAAGCCACCCTTTATCCGGAATCAGTAAACTGTACGCCTTTAACTACAAGTACTTTTAGTGGCCATGTGTTGCCTTTGCTTAACAACCGGTGCAACAATTGCCATGGTGGCAATAATCCATCTGCCGGAATTGAACTTAACACTCATACGGCTGTAATGAAATATGTAAATGATGGCAGCCTGATGGGCAGCATTAAGTTTAGTTCTGGTTATTCAGCCATGCCCAAAAATTCTGGCAAAATGTCGGCTTGCGATATTCAAAAAATTCAAGCCTGGATTGATGCAGGCGCTTTAAACAATTAACAGAAATTAAGTATGAAACAGCTTTTAGTCAGTGTATTACTCTGCACCCTTAGCGCGGGTTCTTTTGCCCAGCCGGTGTTCATCACCAGAAACGGAAAGATCTCTTTCCTTTCGAAAACACCAATAGAAAACATAGAAGCAACCAACAATGAAGTAACCAGTCTGCTTAATATTGAAAAAGGCGAATTGGTTTTTGCTGTACTGGTAAAAAGTTTTCGTTTCGATAAAGCACTTATGGAAGAACACTTTAATGAAAACTACCTGGAGTCAACAAAATACCCCAAAGCAACCTTTAACGGAAAAATATTAAACCTAAGCAAGGTAAACTTTAACGTTAGCGGAACCTACGAAATAGAAGTTGGCGGTGATCTCACTATACATGGCGTAAAGCAATATCAGACAGCAACGGGTACAATCATTGTGTCGCCTGGTAAACTTGAAGCCAGTTCAAGGTTTGTTATCAAACTCTCCGACTACAAAATTGAAATACCGGCACTTGTGGCCGCAAAAATTTCCAACACTGTTG
>DPSB01000226.1 GCA_003537495.1 Cytophagales bacterium
CTTCGCCCAGTTTACTTTTTACTAATCCTTTTTCTTCCAACCGATTGAGTACGGCATGCACTACACCCAGCTTGGCCGCGCGACCGGTGTTCTTTTCCAACTCATCGCAAATGGCTACACTGTAGGCATCGTTTACCAACGCGGCAATAGTCAGCAATACGAGTTCTTCAAACTCGCCCAGGTTTGTTCCTTTCATAACAATGATTAATTACGTAAATGTATGTAAAATAGTTATACTTTTACCAAAGTAATTTTAGTATTGATTAGCAGGCGATTGAAATCTATTCGATTACTCTCTAATATTGTGTCTTACCCTTCCACTTATGAACAAATCATTTTTATTTGCTGCGCTGCTGCTGATTTTCTCTATTGCCGTTCGGGCTCAGCAACTTCAGTCGCCCAATGGCCAGTTGGCTATGTCGTTTGTGTTGCAAGCCGATGGCACACCAACCTATCAACTTAACTATAAAGGTCAGGCGGTTATCAAGCCGAGTAAATTGGGCCTGCATTTAAAGAACGATGCGAAATCTTTATTGGATGGTTTCAGCATCACCAACACACAAACCACTTCGCACGATTCCAGTTGGGAACCTGTGTGGGGCGAGGAAAAAATCATTCGCAATCATTACAACGAATTGGCTGTAACGCTTACGCAGAACGGCACCAATCGCCAGTTGGTCATTCGCTTTCGGTTGTTCGATGATGGATTAGGTTTTCGATATGAGTTTCCGGTGCAACCAAACCTGGTGTACTTTGTTATAAAAGAAGAGCGTACCCAGTTTGCCATGACGGGCAACCACACCGCGTTCTGGATTGCTGGTGATTACGATACGCAAGAGTACGATTATACCACATCTAAACTTACCGAGATCCGTGGGTTAATGAAAAGTGCCATTCAGCCCAATGCTTCACAAACGCCTTTTTCAGATACCGGTGTGCAAACCGCCTTGATGATGAAAACCGATGCCGGACTTTACATCAACATACACGAAGCAGCATTGATTAATTATCCGTGCATGCATTTAAATCTCGATGATAAGAACCTCGTATTTGAGTCTTGGCTCACGCCCGATGCGGTTGGCGACAAAGGGTACATGCAGGCACCCACACAATCGCCCTGGCGTACTATTATTGTTAGTGACGATGCGCGTACAATATTAGCTTCGCGGATCACATACAACCTGAACGAACCAAACAAGATTGAAGATACCTCGTGGATTAAGCCAACAAAATATGTAGGCGTGTGGTGGGAGATGATCACCGGAAAAAGTTCGTGGGCTTATACCAACGAAGTGCCTTCGGTACAATTGGGTAAAACTGATTTCACGAAAGTGAAAACCAATGGCATACACGGAGCCAACAATGCCAACATAAAAAAGTTTATTGACTTCGCAGCGCAACATGGTTTTGATGGTGTGTTGGTAGAAGGCTGGAATATTGGTTGGGAAGATTGGTTTGGTAACTCAAAGGATTATGTGTTTGACTTTGTTACACCTTACCCTGATTTTAATGTAACCGAGCTGCGCGACTATGCCAAAGCAAAAGGAGTGAAGTTAATTATGCATCATGAAACCTCGGGTTCTACACGGAACTACGAGCGCCACCTCGACAAAGCATTTTCATTTATGAAAGCCAATAACTACGATGCCGTGAAGACTGGTTATGTAGGTCCCATTCTGCCGAAAGGATTTTACCATTACGATCAATGGACCAACAATCATTATCAGCATGTGGTAGAGAAAGCAGCCGAATATAAAATTATGGTGAACGCACACGAAGCGGTACGGCCTACTGGCATTGCACGCACCTGGCCCAACATGATTGGCAATGAATCCGCACGTGGCACGGAGTTCCAGGCGTTTGGTGGTTCTAAGCCGAATCACGTTACGATACTTCCGTTTACACGATTGATTGGTGGCCCGATGGATTACACACCGGGTGTGTTTGAAATGGACATCAGTAAAATTAATCCCAACAACAACTCGCATGTGAATAGTACACTGGCAAATCAATTGGCATTGTATGTTACGATGTACAGTCCGTTGCAGATGGCAGCCGACTTGCCCGAAAACTACAACCGGTTTTTAGATGCATTTCAATTTATAAAAGATGTGGCGCTGGATTGGGACCAAAGCAATTACCTGGAGGCAGAACCCGGACAATACCTCACCATCGCGCGTAAAGCGAAAGGTAAGTCAAGTTGGTTTGTAGGAAATGTAAATGGGGAAACGCCTCGTACCTCTACCATCCTGTTAGATTTTCTGGATGCCGGTAAAACCTACATCGCTACTATTTATGCCGATGCAAAAGATGCGCATTATAAAACTAATCCGCAGGCTTATACCATTCGCAAAGTAGTGGTTACAAACAAATCAAAGTTTACACAACTCTCAGCGGCAGGTGGTGGGTATGCGATTAGTATTGTAGAGGCTACTAAAGAAGAGATCAAAGGGTTAAAAAAATTATAAGCGCAATTGATGATGGGTAAAACTAGTGTATATCCATATCCTTTTGCAGGATATGCGCAATAGAGATGCGTATATTTAGGAGTTAGCGGCAACCTTGTTATTACATTAAAAACTCAAAAATTTGTGCTAAAAATAGACAATTAAAGAAATTTCATGGCCGGTCCGACATCTTCTGTTTTATTAAGAATTGCTCCAGACAGTTCAACTATAGCTTTGGTCTACAAAGTCATTGACGACCTTGCAACCAAAAGAACAAATAATGATTTTTATATAAACTCAACTTTAGCATCTTTTGGCAAAGATGGTTTAAGACCTTTTGGAGTTGAACTCAATTCCATCACTAATGATTACTACAATTATTCAGAGTCGGAATTAAAGTTGATAGAAGATAAATTTAAGTTTTATCCAAAGTATGATATTGGCCTTTATGCAATGTGCAATGATATAGTTGATCATAAAATTTTGGGTCAATTAACACTCAAAATTGCAGAAGCTGTTGACGGTATTATTGAATTTGGAGGCAGAC